>NZ_JAGGMO010000003.1 GCF_017875395.1 Methanococcus voltae
AGCCCGACGGGATAGGCCTGGCTACCCTACCTCGCTAATGTTCTTGTGTATTATTTTATTCTTATTCTCTATTTTATATTATTAGTTTTATTTCTGACATTTCATTTGTCAACACATAAGAATAGCAAACATAGTATATAAATCTATGGGTTACTTTTAAAAATAAGCTTATTTTTAAAATCAAGGATTATTTAATTATAAAATCAAGCTTTTAGACAATATAAATATTTATTTTTGGCAATTGTCGAGAGGGAAAAATTAAGTAATTGACGGAAAATATATAAATGTAGAAGACAATAGTATTATCAAATATAATCATATCAAAATTTATCAGAACATAACAGAACTTATCAAAATTTGTAAATTAATTATATCGCGTATAATTATAAAATTAAGACTTATAAAACAGTTTTGCAACGAAAAATAGATTTATAAAGCTCCAAATGGTGAATAAATGAAAATTGATATGCACGTTCATACGATAAATTCAAGATGTTCTATGAATTCTATCGATAAATTGGAAAAGATTTGCACGAAAAGTGGCATTACTCCGTTTATAGCTGACCACGACCAATTAACTAAGGTTAACTTTGGCGTAGCGGGCGAAGAAATTTCAACAGCCAAGGGCGAGTTCATAGGCTTATTTTTAACGGAACAAATTAATACTAAAGACATTTTTGAAGCATTAGATACAGTCAAAGAACAAGGTGGTCTCGTATATTTACCTCATCCTTTCGACGTTAAGAGAAGGAGAACACTTGCTAAGTTTAATATTTTAGATGATAAAGAATTTATTAAAAGAGTCGATGCTGTGGAAGTCTACAATAGCAGATGTGTCGACAATACGCCGAATTTACAAGCCAAAGAGTATGCAAAAAAGTACGACCTTTTAGCTGGTGTCGGTAGTGACAGTCACTTTTCATGGGAACTCGGCAACGCCTATATGGAAGTCGAAGATTTTGATTTAGAAAATCCTAAGCAGTTTTTAAAAGTTTTAACGAAAGCTAACAAGTCTATCAATACGGTTTTTAACTGTACAAGATCAAGACCATTGAATATGCTATTTTTCAGCAAATTATCTAAAAAAATTCATAAGTCAGGGTATGCAGAATATTTTGACAATACCCGGAGTATTTTTTAAGTTTTTAAGTTTTAGATATGTTTTATTAAGTTTTTTTATATTCACCATATTTTAAATTATTTTATTTTAAAGTAAGCTATTGTAAAATATTTTATTGTAAATTTCATTATATTGTAAGGGATATAACATATATTTGTGTGAAAAAATGGATAGTTTTGTTGAAGGAATTATGAATTTAATTTTCCAAAGTTTTATCGATACAATTTACGATCTTATCGGGATTATTGTTCCATTAATTATAATAATTGCAGTTCTTTTTGCGATGTATTATATTTACAAGAATAGATTTAGAATATTTGAAAAAGAAGGCGACCGTATGAAAAGAGAGTTGTCTGAAACGCGTAAAAAGAAAGAAAAACTGAAATAAATAAATTAATTAATTAAATTAAACATTATGATTGACTAAAAATATAAAAAAAATAAAATAATAATGATAATAATATCATATTGTAAATAATTATATAAATTTACGTAATTTTGGATAAATGGGGGATTATCCATTAAATTACCCATTAATATTCAATTATTTTTGCAGAGCTTAATTTTTTAAATCCGTCTTTTTTAACAAGATATAAATCTTCGATTCTTACTCCAAATTTACCAATATATAATCCAGGTTCTAATGTAACCACCATATTTTCTTCAAGAGTAAATTTAGAATTCTGGGAAATTGAAGGATTTTCATGGACTTCTACGCCAACACCATGTCCCAATGAGTGAATAAAGTATTTATCATATTCTTTAAAATGACTTCTAACACTTGTTTCTAACTCTTTTGAAGTTATCCCACTTCTCAAGGAATCTTCTGCAATTTTTTTTCCTTCGTTAACCATCCTGTAAATGTCAACCATTTCTTTTGTGGGATTTAGAAGCACAGTTCGTGTTATATCCGAACAATAACCTTTATATACCGCCCCCAAATCCATTAAACATATGTCTTTTAATAGTTCGTTAGAAGGCATGCCATGTGGCAAAGATGTCTTATTACCAGTTATCGCAATTGTGTCAAAAGAAGGTTTTATACTCCCGCTTTTTTTCATGATATACTCTAATTTGGCAGCTATAGAATTTTCCGTGTCAGTTAAATCATCCCTGCTATCCATTAAATATTCAGATATAGATTCAACTGCTTTGTCACTTATCTCTGCAGCTTTTGAAATATTTTTTATCTCATCTTTATTTTTAACCATTTTCATCTTTGTTAGTTCTTTAGACACTATGGTATAGCCCAAACGAACATACTTTAAAAATCCTACTGGTAAATCCCCTTCAACTCCGTTGCAACCATTTAAAGCTTCCCTCCATCCTTCAAATTTAGTTATTATTATATCTTTAGACTCATAAATTTTAGCCAATTCATAATCTAATTTTGATACTTGTAATTCTATTTGATTTTCCTTTGCATTAAATATTAACACTGAAAAATTTGGAGAATAATCTTCCAAAAAATAATTTATATTTTCTTTTTTTATAAATACTGCTTTATTTATACTGTTATTTTCCATATATCTTAAAAAATGGTCTATTTTTTCTCTTTTAGTTCTCTGAATCATTCATACACCAGCAAGAAAATTTTCAATATTACATAATTACTTATGATTATTATAAAGAATCATAGTAGCCATAAAATTATACAAATTCAATAATTTACATATTACCGAATCTAAACACTATAAAATTAATCTTAATTATATTTATAAGTATAATATTTGTTATTGCCCATAATAATTTTTATTCGAGTTTAGACTAAAAGAGATATTAATACAATAAATAATACCAAAATAAAAAATAAAAAAGTAGTATGCGGTTATTAAATAATAATTTACTAGTTAATTAATTAACAATTTCTATATTTCCACCAATTGATTTTATAACATCTACAAAATTCGGGAATGATATAGAAACCGCTTCTTCACCTTTGATTTTAGTTTGACCCTGTGCGAGCATTCCTGCCATCGTAAATGCCATTATTAACCTGTGGTCGTGGTAGGTTTCTAATTCTGCACCTTTTAATGTCTCGCCATTTTCTAAATCCAAGCCTGTTATTATCAATCCGTCAGGCTTTTCCTCTATTTTAGCGCCCATTTTTGTTAATTCCTTTGTACATGCCATTAAACGGTCACACTCTTTTATACGTACGTGTTCACCATTATATATTGTTGTAGTACCTTCTGCAAAACATCCCAAAACTGCGATAGTAGGTACCAAATCAGGCGTATTTTTTACATCAATGTCAATACCTTTTAATTTAAACTTTGAATCTTGTTTTGAATTATTATTTGATTTTGAATTTTTAATAATTACTTCATCATCTTTTACTTCTAAATTAGCACCCATTCTTTTCACAATATTTATAATTTCCTTGTCGCCCTGTTTTGAATTTTTAAATAAGTTTTTAATGATTATGTCCGAGTCTAAGAGAACACCCATTGCTATTAAATAGGAAGCTGAAGAATAATCGCCTTCTACAATATAATCTGTAGCTTTATAAGACTGATTAGCGTCAATTAAGTAAGTATTATTTTCTTTTTTAATAGATACACCAAATTTATCTAACACATCAATTGTAATATCCAAATAAGGTTCTGATTTTAAATCTCCTTCAATTAAAATCTTACTATCTTGACTGTTAAAAGGTAGTAACATCATTAAAGAACTTATGAATTGAGAACTCATATCCCCTCGTATTTTTACAGCATTTCCTGCTATTTCAGAACTTTTAATTACCAAAGGTGCTTTATTATCGTTCGATAGTACTTCAATATTCAATTGACTTAAAGCGTCTATTAATGGACCCATTGGTCTTTTTCGTATCGAATCGTCACCATTTAAAATTACAATTGGTTTTTTATCACTTTTATCACTTTTGCCATCCTGATTGGATTTAGTTTTTACCTGAGATACTAATGAGGTTAATATCCTAAGAGTTGTACCGCTATTTCCAATATCTATTACATTATTTGGTACCTTTAAAACACCGTCTGACTCTATTGTCCACATACTAGATTTTACATCTATTTTACTCCCTAGTGCTTCCATTGAAGTTAAGGAAGATATACAGTCTTGACTCTTCAGGGGCTGAATTATTTTTGAAGTTCCTTTTGATAAACCGGCACATATCACTGCCCTATGAGTATATGATTTAGAAGGTGGGGCATATACCGTTCCGCTTATTTTTTTTGTAGGGTTAACTAATAACATTGAATCACCATAATAATTTTATTATTTTATAATTTAGTTTATAAGTTATTTTTTATTTTTTATTTTTTATTTTAAAACTATAAATTCATATTAATAGATATATTCTATTTGTATTTACATTTAAGTATGTAAAAGTATATGAATGTTAATTAAATATATGAAATTAAACAATTTAACAATATATCAAAAATATATAATCAATTACATAATGAATATGTGATTACATAATGAATATACAAAATGTTAAATTTTAATTCAATTTATTCAAAAATCAAAAACTCAAAATCAAAAAGGTGATTTAATGCCAATTCATCCAATAGATTTTAGATATGGAACCCCTGAAATGAAAAATATATGGGAAGAAGAAACTAAACTTCAAAAGATGTTAGAGGTCGAAGCTGCACTTGCACAAGCTGAAGCTGAAATAGGAATGATACCAAAAGAAGCTGCTGAAGAAATCAACAGTAAAAAATCTATTGAATTCGTAAAACTTGAAAGAGTTAAAGAAATTGAAAGAGCTACAAGACACGATGTAGTTTCAGTTGTTAAGGCTTTCGCAGAAGTTTGTGAAGGTACCGCAGGAGAATACATTCACTTTGGTTCAACGTCAAACGACATAATTGATACTGCTCAATCATTACAGTTTAGAGATGCGGGCGATGTTTTAGAGCAAAAATTGGTAATTTTAAGAAACGAATTACTCCAAAAAGCAGAAGAACATAAAAACACAGTTTGTATTGGAAGAACACACGGACAACACGCTGTTCCTACAACCTACGGTATGAAATTCGCTTTATGGGCTACAGAATTACAAAGACACGTTGAAAGATTACAAGCTGCTAAAAAAAGATTGGCTGTTTCAATGATTACTGGTGCTGTAGGTACAATGGCTGCAATTGGCGAAAACGGAATGATTGTACACAATAGAGTTGGCGAAATATTAGGTCTTGAACCTGTTTTAATATCCAGCCAAGTTGTTCAAAGAGACAGACACGCTGAATTCATGGCTGTTGTTGCTATGATTGCTCAAACACTTAACAAAATTGGCGTAACTGTTAGAAGTATGCAAAGAAGTGAAATTAAAGAACTCGAGGAAGAGTTTGACGCTTCAAAACAAACTGGTTCATCAACCATGCCACACAAAAGAAACCCTATCACATTTGAGCAAATTTGCGGTTTATCAAGAGTTATCAAAGTTAATTCACTTGCAGAATTTGACAACATGGTACTTTGGGAAGAAAGAGATTTAACAAATTCCTCATCTGAAAGATGTTTATTCCCTGAAAGCTGTGTTTTACTAGACCACATCTTAAATTTATCAATCAAAGGATTCAGAAAAATCACCGTAAATAAAGAAAACGTTCAAAGAAACCTTGAAATGTCAAAAGGTTTAATTATGGCTGAACGTGTTATGATGGATTTAGCTAAAAAAGGAATGGGTAGACAGACAGGTCACGAAGTTGTTAGAACCTGCGCTATGAAAGCTCATGAAGAAAGCAGACACTTAAAAGACGTTCTTATGGAAAACGAAGAAGTTATGAAATACGTAACCTTAGAAGACCTTAATGCTATGTTTGATTACTCGACATACATAGGTCTTGCTCCAGAAATCGTAGAAAACGTATTAAAAGAGTCTAAAAACTGGTAATTTTAATAAAATAACATATAATATAAAAATAATGTACTAATAAATAATAGAATAATAAAATAAATTATAAAATAAAAATAAAATAAATTATAAAATAAAAATAAAATAAATTATAAAATAAAAATAGAAATTTACGATAGAATAAGATTAATTATTGAATAATTCATTTATTCTATCAATTCTTTTTTGAATTAATTTTTTTGTACCGATATCTCTTCTGTAAAATACTTCTCCTTCGAAGTTTTCGATAGCATTTTGAGCGATTTTTTCGGCATCTTCGATTTTATCTGCAACTCCCACAACCGCAGCACTTCTTGAGCCGGTTATGTACAACTTACCGTCTTCTTCATTTACTGATGCGTAAAATAAAGTAGCTCCTGCTTTTTCTATTGCTTCGACATCAATTTTTAATTCTTTGTTTTTAACTGGTTCGATAGGGTAGCCATTTGGTACAATATATTTACAAACAGTTGCTTTATTATCAAATTCAATGTTTATTTTATTCAATGTTCCATTTGCGATAGCTTCACAAACTTCTACAAAATCAGTTTTTAAAATTGGCAATAAGTTCATAGCTTCTGGGTCCCCAAATCTCGCGTTATATTCGATAATTTTAGGACCATTTACTGTTAACATAAATTGACCGTATAAAAATCCTTTGTATTCGCCAACTTCTTCTTTAATAGCGTTTACAGTATTTTTCATTATTTCCTTTGCTTCTTCGTGCATTTCTTCGTTTAAAAATGGTAACTTATGGTTTGGACATGAATATGAACCCATACCGCCGGTTATAGCACCTTCGTCATCATCATATGCGTGAGGGTGGTCTTGAACAGGTGGCATAAATACGATGTTTTTACCATCTACGAAACCATGTAACGTAAATTCAACACCTACAAGTTTTTCTTCGATAATTAACTTGCCTCCCCCAATACTTTTGTCAAATACTTCTTTTGCATATTCTTTTGCTTCTTCGTTATCTTTTAATTGCTCACCAACTACTTTAACCCCTTTACCACCGGTTAAACCTACTGGTTTAACTACAACTTCTTTTCCTTCCTTAGTCATTTGGTCGATGAACTCAAATACTTCTTCACTGTATTCGTTGAAAGCTGCATAACTTAAAGAACCATTTACATTGTATTTTTTGAATAAATTTCTCATGAATTCTTTGCTTGTTTCGATTTGAGCAGGCAATTTGTCAGGTCCTGCAGTAGGAATGCCTAATTCTCTTAATGCGTTAGCCACACCTGCACCTAATGGAGCTTCAGGTCCAATTACTGCCAAAACAGGCTTTATTTTTTTTGCGAAGTCAACTACTGCTTCAACATCTGTTTCGGGATTAAATGAAACTTCCTCAGATAATTCTATTATGCCCGGATTTTTGATTTTCATAAGCGTGTATAACTGTACATCCTTGTTTCTTTTTAAAGCTATTGCTATTGCGTGCTCTCTTGCACCGCCACCTACGAGTAAAACTTTCAAATTATCACCAATAGTGTTATAAAAATTAAATATGAAATCTAAAATTCAATATGCAATTCAAAATTTATTCAAATATACAATTGTGATTTATTTATTACTAATTAGAATAATTAGATTAAATATAGCATATTACCCATTTACTTAATAATATTTTAAAGTTACCACTATATTATATATTTAAATTTACAAATATAGGGGGTTAAATAAAAAAGGAAAATAAATAACGAATATTTAATTTTCCTCATTTTCAATAATATCAACATTGTTTAAATCGACTTCAGTATACTCTTTTGTGGTAGTATTCAAAATACCTATTGAAGCTAAGCCAGTTAGCATTCCAAAAGCCTCTCCAGGATTTATTACTAAAACGCCGTCCACTTCTTCAAACTTTTGTTCATGAGTATGACCATGTAAAACCACGTCGTAGTTTTTTGAACGAATTACTGAATCCAAAATATCTGCGTTTTGACCATGTAATACAAAAAATTTTAAGTTTTCCACGTCAAAAGACAACGAATCTTCGATTTTATTTTCGGGATTTGCGTCCAATAACCATTCTTTCAAACGGGTCTTTTCCCCATCATTATTTCCATAAGTAGCGTATAATTTAGCGTTTAAATTTTTAAATTCGTTTATTACGAACAAAGAAACAAAATCGCCACAGTGGACAACTAAATCAACATTAAAACGATTAAAAACTTGGATAGCTTTCCTAATATTAGGTAAATAGTCGTGCGTATCCGATATTAAACCTATTTTCATATATTCACCAAACAAAAAAATTATAAACATTGCTTAAAACAAAACAATATTTTAAATAATATATCTACGCCCAATTTAAGAAAATATATTTTTTAGGGCATATTTAATTTTACAATATTTTAATATTTAATGTTATTCATATTTCTATAAATGCAACATTAGTATATAAATATTTATGAATATTTAAAATATTAGACTATTATAAATTTAGTTTAAAATTATTTTAAAAGTAGTTTAAAAGTAGTTTAAAAATCCTAAAAATATGAAAGAATTATTTTATTATTTTAAGACTTATTTCTTCAAATCCAATATTAAATCCATCATTCCGTCAATAGTATAGGTTTTTTCAGGCATTATTGAGTCAAAGCCAAATTTGTCAACATTTTCTTTAGTTATAGGACCTATTGAAACTATTGTACATTTTTTAAATAAATCCATTAATTCATTATCGGCATGTTTGAAGAAATTCTTTGCAGTTAATCCACTCGTAAATGTTAACATTAAATTTTCTGAACCAGTGTCTTTTAAAAGTTCTTTTAAATCGTTTAATTTTTCATATATATCTTCTGGCTCTCCTGAAGTGTAAACAAATAACAGATCAGCGTTTAAATTTTTAACTAAAACGTCTCTTGTTGCAGGTGTGGTTGGAATCAATATTTTTTCATCAGGCTTTACAACTTTTTTAAGAGCTTCTAAAAGATTTTCAGCAGTAAAACTATTTGGAACTAAGTCAGGTTCAAAATTAAAGATTTTCTTAAACTCTTTTGCCGTTTCAACGCCAATTACACCTATTTTTTTATCTTTTATCTGCTTTTTTTGAGAATCGGTTAAATTTCTAAACAAACCTTCAATTCCCCTAGGGCTTGTGAAAACTATCCAGTCGTAACCATCGAGCGATACTTCAACATTTTTAAAGGATAATTCCAATGTTGGCAAGATTAATGGCTCAAAACCATTTTTTTCCAACAAATCTGAAAAATATTTAGCTTTTTGCTTAGGTCGTGTGATTAAAACTTTCATATTACCCCTTTTAACAATGTTTTTTTAACTCTTTCATATACTGCGTTACTTTCCTAACGTCAGATTCGTATTTAACCATTTTTATGAAATCTTTATGTAATTCATTGATTTTTTTAGAGTTTTCCATATTAGTAATAGCATTTTCCATATCTTCTTCGACTTCTAAAATATTTTTAATAACAGAATTAACAATTTCCTCATTAATATCGTACTTTTCCTTAAATTCTGTACTATCCTTTATATTATATTTAGTGGATATTTCATCTATTTTAGTGGATATAGAACATAATTCTTCGTCAAATACTTTTTTCATTGAATTTATGATTATATTATCATCTACTAAAACACTATTGCAAGCGGTTTTCTGCTCGCTAACTTCTTTGTTTTCAACTTTTTCGTTGACTTTTTCAGAAATATTTTCAATTTGATTTTGAGCTTCATTTTCTCCAGATTTCAATATATCCCCTTATTTTATATTATTTTTTTATTTTTTACCTTATTTTTATTTTTAGTTTATTTCTTTATTTCTTTATTTCTTTATTTTATTTTTTACAATATATTAATTATTAATTATTAATTATTAATCATTATTATATTATATATTGATAAAATCATGTTATTTATGTTTTAGATTATGGGAAAACTATATAATTTAATAGTTGTTATTTAGTATTATTTATTATTGATTTAGTTATTAATAATTTGATTATGTTGAATGAATATATTAATTGGATTTGTTGAATCTGCATAATAAATACCGTAATTTAAAAAGGTGAACTTATGTTAAGAAACATTAATGCAAATTTTGATATTGAAAAAATACAAGCTCGTGAGGTTTTAGATTCAAGAGGAAACCCTACAATCGAGGTTGAGGTATTAACTTGTGGTGGAGGTTACGGCTCTGCAATTGTACCAAGTGGTGCTTCAACAGGTACTCATGAAGCTTTAGAATTAAGAGATAAAGATAACAGATACGGCGGTAAAGGAGTATTAACTGCTGTTAACAACGTGAATGAAAAAATAGCTCCATGTTTAGAAGGTATGGACACAAGAATGCAAAGGACAGTTGATGAAACACTTTTAGAATTAGACGGAACTAAAAGCAAATCAAATCTTGGAGCTAACGCTATTTTGGGAGTATCATTAGCTATTGCAAAAGCTGGTGCAGATACTGCTTCAATGCCTTTATACAGATTTATCGGCGGAAGTAACGCTTATGTATTGCCTACTCCAATGATGAACATTATAAACGGTGGAGAACACGCAGGAAACGCTTTAGACTTCCAAGAATTCATGATTATGCCAGTAGGTGCAGACAGCTTTAAAGAAGCTTTAAGAATGTGCTCTGAAACATACCAAAGCCTCAAAAAAGTAATTGCTAATAAATACGGCAAAGATGCAGTTAACATCGGTGATGAAGGAGGATTCGCACCAAATGTTAAAACAATTGAAGAAGCACTTGCAATATTGTCGGAAGGTGTTAAAAGCGCAGGATATGAAGACGAAATTGTATTTGCTCTTGATTGCGCAGCTAGCGAATTCTACAACTCAAAAGAAGGAGTTTACGAAGTTGCTGGTGAAAAATTATCAAGTGATAAGTTAATAGAACTCTACAAAGACATGGTAAACGAATACCCAATCGTATCAATCGAAGATCCTTTAGATGAGGAAGATTTCGAAGGTTTTGCTACAATTACCAAAGAATTAAAAGGTATTCAAATTGTTGGTGACGATTTATTTGTTACAAATACCGAAAGACTTAGAAAAGGTATTGAAATGGGTTCAGCTAACTCATTGTTGTTAAAAGTAAATCAAATCGGTACATTATCCGAATCAATCGACGCAGCTAATTTGTCATTTAGAAATGGGTACAGCGTTGTAGTTTCACACAGAAGTGGTGAAACAGAAGATTCAACCATTGCTGATTTAGCTGTCGCTTTAAATGCTGGACAAATCAAAACAGGCGCTCCTGCAAGAGGGGAAAGAACCGCTAAATACAATCAATTACTTAGAATTGAAGAAGAATTGGAATACTCCAAATATGCTGGAAAAGACTTTAAAATTCCGTTCTAAAAATTAAATTATTTTTTTATTTAATTTATTTATTTATTTAGTTTTTTATATCTTTATTATTTTATTATATCTTTATTATTTGGTTTTTTATTTCATTTTTATTGTATTGGTATTGTTTACCATTATTTTCCGTTATTTTAAAATATAAAAATAAGTTATAAATAATATAGATTTATAATGATAATAGTTAAATTAATACTTTTATAATACATTATTTTATAATACATTAAAATGGTTAAAAAATTAAAAAATTAAAAATTATTTATTAAATCGGTGAAAATATGGAAATTAATCACGATTACAATGTACAATTGTTTAAAGATTTAGGATTTGTACGTAAACAATGTACAGAATGCGGTCAGTACTTTTGGACGTTAGATGAAGAAAGAACTACTTGTGGCGACAGCCCTTGTGACCAATATAGCTTTATAGGTAACCCTATTACCTCAAAACCATATACATATAACGAAATGTTAAATGAATACAGGGAATTTTTACATTCGGAAGGTCATACCCCTATTAAAAGATCCCCTGTGGTGGCTAAAAGATGGAGAGACGACATTTTACTCACAATTGCTACTATCGCAGTATTCCAACCTTGGGTAACAAGTGGATTAGTAAAACCTGTTGAAAATCCTCTTACAATTGCACAACCTTGTATTAGATTAAACGATATTGATAACGTCGGTAGGACAGGTCGTCACTTAACTTGCTTTACAATGGGCGCTCACCACGCTTTTAACACTACTGACGATTTCAAATACTGGACCGACAGAACCGTTGAATTATGCTACAAATTCATGACAAAAATCGGAATAGACGGTAAATCAATTACCTTTATCGAAAGCTGGTGGGAAGGTGGAGGAAACGCTGGACCTTGCTACGAAGTAATAACACACGGTGTAGAACTTGCTACATTAGTTTTCATGCAATTTAAAAAAGTTGGTGACACTTACGAAGAGATACCGCTTAAAATCGTTGATACAGGATACGGTATTGAAAGATTTGTATGGGCTTCACAAGGTACCTCAAACACTTACGAAGCAATATTCAGCAATATAATCAACACCTTAAAGAAAAACGCAGGACTTGGCGAAATCAACAAAAAAATATTGGATGAAAGCGCTAAATTAGCTGGTTTAATGGATATTGAAAACGTAGGGGACTTGAGAGTATTAAGACAACAAGTTGCTGAAAAAATGAATATGGATGTAAACGAACTTGATAAAATATTATCTCCTTTAGAATACATCTACGCTATTACAGACCACACAAGATGTCTTGCTTTTATGTTAGGTGATGGTATCGTACCTTCTAACGTTAAAGACGGATATTTGGCAAGATTAGTGTTAAGAAAAACGCTCAGGTACATGGAAAAAGTAGGTATTACAATGAGTATAACAGATATTGTAGACTTACAGCTTGAAGAATTAAAAGAAAACTACCCTGAATTAATGAACATGAAAAAATACATTCATGATGTATTAGAATCTGAAGAAAGAAAATATGCTCAAACTGTAAATAAAGGTAGAGGCATGGTTCAGAGAATGGTGCAATCAAACAAAAAATCAGAAGTTTCTGAAATTACACTCGATGATTTGATTAACCTATACGATAGTAAAGGATTACCGCCTGAATTAGTACAAGATATCATATTTGAAATTAATGAAAATGAAATAAACAATTATAAGAGAATTGCAGAAAGAAAAGGCGAAGAAATTAGCGAAGATGCAATAGCTGAAATTAAAAATAGGCAAATTAAAATAAATGTTCCTGACAATTTCTACACTATCGTTGCTGAAAAGCACGAAGAAGAAAAATCAGAAGTTCAAAATGAAAATATTGATAGTAAAAAAGAACTCCCTGTAGTTAACGTAAATGGTAAAAGCGTTGAAGCTACGGAATTCTTATTCCATAAAAATAGTAAACAGATCGACTTTAAAGCAAAAGTTCTTGCTGTTGTAGAAGATTACGTTATTCTCGACAAAACCTTGTTCTATGCAGAAGGTGGGGGTCAGAAATACGATATTGGTACTTTAAGCGGTATTGATGTTGTTGACGTACAAAAACAAAATAACGTTGTTTATCATAAAGTAAGCGATGTTAAAGGCTTTAAAGTTGGCGATATGGTTTATGGAAAAATCAACTGGGAAAATAGAATTAAATTGATGAGAAACCACACAGCTACTCACGTTATAAACGCTGCTGCTACAAAAGTGCTTGGTAAACATATTTGGCAAACTGGTTCAAATGTCGATACCGAAAAAGGAAGATTGGACATTACACACTTTGAAAGAATAACTAGGGAAGAAATTAAGGAGATAGAAAAAGTTGCAAATGAAATTGTACTTAAAGCTATTCCAATAACCTGTGAATTCTTGGAAAGAAACGAAGCTGAACAGAGATATGGCTTTAGCATCTACCAAGGTGGCGTGGTTCCTGGAGATACACTTAGAATTATTAGTATTCCTGACATAGATACCGAGGCTTGTGGCGGTACACACTGCGAAAATACTCTTGAAGTAGGATACATTAAAATCTTAAAAACCGAAAGAATTCAAGATGGTGTCGAAAGACTAGAATATTCGAGTGGTAACAACTCCGTTGGAGAAATTGCAACCATTGAAGATTTAGTATTAGATTCTGCTTCAGTATTCGGCGTTCCTATGGAACAATTGCCCAAAACAGCTGAAAGATTCTTTGAAGAGTGGAAAGAACAACGTAAAAAAATAGAAGAACTTCAAAAGAGAGTTGGAGAACTTGTAAAATACGAACTTAACAATAGTTTTGTGAAAGTTGGTAAATTTGACGTATTAGTTGAAAAAATTGATGCTGATGCTAAAGAATTGATGAATACTGCAGATAACCTCGTAAAAGATGATAGTATTGTTGTATTACTCAATAATAATGGCAATATATTATTAAAAAGAGGAGATAATGTAGAAATCAGCATGAAAACTCTTATCAGACAGGTTGCAAAAGGTGGCGGTAAAGATAATTTAGCACAAGGTAAATACACTGATGAATTTGAAGAAATTAAAAACAAAGTTATGGAATTTATTGGGAATTCCTCAATTGACTATATTATTTAATTATTTAATTATTTAATTAATTATTTTAATTTCTTATTCTTTTAGTTACTAGTTATTTTAATTTTTTCTTTACTAGTTATTTTTTTACAATGTTTGATAATATTTAGTAAATTTTTGTAAATCCATATAAATCTTTATAAGTTTTTATACAAAATTGCATAAAACTTTTATACTTTTTGGAAGTATTTATTTTAAGAGATACATCATTTATAATTAATAATAATGATGAATATAAGATATAGTAATAGTTTGAAAAATTATAATAATAAAAATAATTGTGAACAATACTATCATAAATTTAAATTAAATTAAAGTAAATTTAAAATTTATTAGTTGGCAGTTCTTTTTTAGGTGTCATTATGTATATACCCGCTCATATCACAGGATTTTTTAAAATAGTCAGAAAAAACGAAAACTTAAAAACAGGTTCCACAGGTGCAGGTTTTTCACTTGATAAAGGGACTAGAACGGAAATAAAAGAAGGTAAAGGGAGAATCTATTTTAATGGCGAAGAAATATACCTTTGCCCTGCTAAAGACGTGTTACATCACTTTAAAAATGTTATAGGAGAAGAAAATTTTAATATTGATGTACATTATACCTCAGACTTCCCCCTTGGCTGTGGTATGGGAACATCAGGCGGTTGTTCTTTAGGATTGGCCCATGTATTAAACGATACATTTAATTGTAATGAAAAACCACTTGAAATAGCACATATTGCGGAAGTAAAATGTAATACTGGCCTGGGTGATGTAGTAGCTCAGGAATATGGGGGTATTGGAATAAACACGACCCCAGGATTACCTGCAAATATTAAAAAGCTTAAATTAGATAATATTGATGATTATTACGTTGTAGTAGACATAATAGGTAATAAAAATACAGATACAATCATAAATAATCCTAAATGGATAGAAACGATAAATATTACTGCTGACGCCAAACTCGAAAAATTATTAAAAAAACCAACTTTAGACTATCTTATGGAACTTTCATATGATTTTGCAAAAAATACGGGACTTGCAACAGATGAAATCATTGAAATTTGTGAAGACCTCAAGTTTACACTTGGTGCTTCACAGGCAATGTTAGGAAACACGATATTTTGTATTTGTATGGAAAAAGAATTGGAAGATGTTAAATCAATTCTTAAAAACCCAGTAACTTGCAAAATATACGAATAATTTTCTTTTTTAATATATCATTATACCATACATTATTTTTTTATTTTAATTTATTTTAATTTATTTTAATTTATTTTATGTTTGTATTACCATTTGTACCACTATTGTTTTAGATTTATTTAGTAATTACATTCGATTAATAACATGATTAATAATTTCAAATAATTATATATACCAGTATAGCAATTATTTAATCTTAAAATAACGATTAATCAATTATTTAAATTTACGAACAAAATAGAAGTTAATTAACATTTTTAACTAATTTACATTGATAAAATTTCAAATAAGGTGTAATTATGCTAAATACAGCAAAACTATTAATATTAATGGCAGGATTAACAGGATTATTATATGCAGTCTGTAGTTTATTCAACATACCTCCAGTATTTGCATTATTATTTGCCCTAGTCCCTAACTTAATCGCATACTTTTACAGTGATAAAATAGTTTTATCATCGTATGGTGCAAGAATTGTGACAGAAGCGGAAGCTCCTGAACTCTACAGGATAGTTTCAAGAGTTGCAGAACGTGCAAATATACCTATGCCGAGAGTAGCACTTATTAATACGCAAACCCCGAACGCTTTTGCCACTGGAAGAAGTCCAAAAAAAGCAGTTGTAGCTGTTACATTGGGAATTATGGAATTATTAAACGAACAGGAACTTGAAGGAGTTATTGCTCACGAAATAGGGCACGTAAAACATAGAGACATACTTACAGGTTCAATTGTAGCTACAATAGCAGGTGCTATTGTTTATATGACACATATGTTACAATGGGGTTTAATATTTGGTGGTGGACGAGATAATGACAATCCCGGCGGTTTTGTAGGTTCATTACTTGCAATAATCGTTGCTCCTATCGCTGCCTCAATCATACAGATGGCTATTTCAAGACAGAATGAATATAAAGCAGATGAAGCGGGTGCGTTATATTCCAATCCAGTTTATTTGGCAAATGCGCTTAATAAACTAGAAAAAGGAGTAACAGCATATCCTTTGAAAAATGGTAATCAAGCTACAGCACACATGTTTATTGTAAATCCATTCAGGGGCAGAGATTTTGCTAATTTGTTCTCAACACACCCGGCTACAGCAGATCGGATAAATAAACTTATGGAAATGGCTGGAAATCCAAAATATTTAAGATAATGTATTATACTGTAAAAAAAGTTTAAATATATTTATTTCCTTTTTTAATTCTTTATTAATTCTTTATGTTTTTATTTTATTTTTTACTTTATTTTTATTTTATTTTTTATTTGAAGCAGTTAGTTTAAAAGTATTAATAAATATTACCAAATTTAAATAACGTTTAAATAAGTGTATTACAATTTTGTATATATGAACTATAGGTATAGATTTAAATAATTAAATAAACAATTTATTAAATAATACTATTATGTTGTAATATTGATTAAAACTTATAATTATTGTCAAAATAGGGATTAAAATGGATAAAAACGAATTAGGACTTAGTATTGAAACAGACGTGAATAATAAAAATATTCAATCGATTCTTAATATTATTAAGGAAGATAAAGGTTGTACATCGTATATTCACGAATTTAAAACAGAATATGGCAAGGAATTAATTCATTTGGAAGCTGAAAACTTAAAAGATATCGAAAAAACAGTCTCAAAAATAAATAATTTGGAATTTGTCAGTAATGTTCAAGTCCATGATACAATGGACAAAATATTTGGTAAAAGAGTAATCATATTTGGTGGTGGTAGCCAAGTAACACAAGTCGCAATCGGAGCAATTAGTGAAGCGGACCGTCATAATATACGAGGAGAACGTATAAGTATCGACACCATACCTATTGTGGGCGAAGAAGAGTTGTACAATGCAATATTGGCATTTCAAAGATTACCAAGAGCGGGAATATTAGTACTTGCGGGCTCGTTGATGGGCGGAAAAATAACCGAAGCAGTTAAACAAGTCAAAGAAAATACCGACTTACCAATTATTTCATTACATATGTTTGGTAGTGTAGTTAAACATGTTGATTTAGTTGTATCAGACCCTGTTCAGGCAGGAGTACTTGCAGTAATGACAATAGCTTCGACAGCTAAGTTCGACATAAAAAGGATTAATAAAAAACTTATTTAATTAGCAATTGATTAGAAAATTGCAATTTTTTTTTATATTTTATATTTTTAGATTTATTCCATTTTTTATTTTAAGTTAGTAATATTATCACCTTTTGATGTTGTCATATATTCCATAAAATATATATTACATATTGCGCATATTAATAAAAAATGTAATATGTAATTTCAATTATTCGTATGAAATAATTTATAAAAGGGTATTGAAAAACTAAACTAATTAATTAAAAAATAAAAAATAAAAAATTAAAACTTTTATGTATTTTAAAGTATAATTTATTTAATTATTGGGTGATTAAATGATAAAAACCGTTGTGGGAAGCTATCCTGTTCTTAAAAAACAGCAACCCCAAAATTTTAAAGAAAAAGTGCTCAATAAATTAGGACTATTTGACAGATTTAAAAAATCGATGGACCGAGCTATAGAAGCACAACTTGAATCGGGCATCGACATTATAAGCGATGGTCAGGTTCGTGGCGATATGGTGGATATATTTACTAGCCAAATGTATGGATTTGATGGCAAAAAAGTTATCGATAAGATAGAATTCTTAAAACCAATAACTTTAAAGGATTTAAAATATACTAACGAGTATGTTAAATCAAAAAACCCAAATGTAGGGGTAAAGGGTATTTTAACAGGTGCTTGTACAATAGCATCATCCATTAGGGTCGAAAAATACTATTCAGATAATAAAGATGAAAATTTAATTATGGATCTAGCAAGAGCCCTAAACAAAGAGGCTTTGGCAATACAAAATTATGTTAAAGTAATTCAAATTGATGAGCCAATATTATCAACGGGACTCTACGATATGAAAATTGCTAAAAAAGCAGTTGATGAGATAACTAAAAGTTTATCAGTCCCTATTGCAATTCACGTATGTGGAAATGTTAAAGATATATTCGAAGACTTAAATGAATTTAATGTGGATATTTTAGACCATGAATTTGCGTCCAATAAAGGTAATTTGGATATTTTAGAAAGTTGTAGAAAAAAAATAGGTTTTGGATGTATAAACACTAAATTAAAAACTATTGACCCTGTCGATAATGTCAAAGAATTATTATATGAAGGAATTGAAATTCTTAAGCAGAACCCATATATAAATGATGATTTAGACAGCAATATAATTATAGACCCAGATTGTGGTATGAGATTATTACCTGAGAGCGTAGCTTTTGGAAAATTAAAAAATATGGTTATTGCTACTGAAGAAATTGAAAAAGAACTATTTAATAAAAAATAAAATAATAAAAATATAAAAAAAATAAAATAATAATGAGATACGAAGAATAACGATAGTATTAGTATAATTTTATAAAACTATTAATCCATATGGGTAAATTTAAAAATAAGGCCTCATAATCCTAAATTTACAATCAAAAGTATATAAGGTCTAATAATTACCTAAAAATGAATGCTATTCAAAAATTAAACTTAAACATTTTAAATATAATGGATTATATAGATGTATACAATGTCCTAAATAATCAAGTCCCCTGCCTAAATTAATAATGATAGAAACAGCAAACCCCAATTGTTACTATCAAATTATGTCAATTACTATCAAATTTACACTGGAGATAGTATGATTAAGAAAAAAAGTTTTGAAGATAATTTTGATGGAAAAATAAATAAGAAAGAAAAAAGGAATTTAAAAAATTGTACCTATTATAATAGAGGATTAATCTTTAAAGTAATTATATTGACGGCATTAGTGGCATTTTGTACAGTTTCCTCAGTTGAAGGCTTAAAAATACAAAACTACGATGTAAGCTGTAAAATAAATACTAGCAATGTAGTCAATGAAACTATAATTTTAAAAATATACAACAATGAAAGCGAAGACATAGAGCAAGTAAATTTTGATATTCCTCAGATATTCTCAAATCCTTCCTTAAAATCGGAGCATGGTGTCAAATCATATGGTTTAAGCACTATGGAGGGAGTAACGTCACTAACAATGGATTTTGAAAAACCGTTGAAACCCGGGGCTACCACAACTTTAACCATTGGATTTGTACGAGATATAGATATTGACTATGAAGGTAAAAAATTTGTAACTGTAACCGTACCTGCGTATGATTCCAAATTTACAATGGAAATAGCACTACCACAAGGTGCAAGTATTGTATCGCCCGCAGAAGGTATATTAAGTATCTCCCCAAGAGATTATTCCATAGAAACTGATGGTAAAAGAATATACATAAAATGGGCTAAAGATTTGGATGCAGATGAAAAATTTTTTACTTCTTCGGTTAATTATGCAATATTAACACCCGTAAATCCCCCTATAGATACCATACCTGATGGTACAGAGTATTTAAATGTATATACGATATCATTATCTGCAGTTATAGTATTGCTTTTAATTATCGTGGTATATTTAATGTATAGGCTTAAAATAATTCTTAAAAAATCTATGGAAGATGAAGAATTAGATGAAGAAAAAAGGGATGAAATTAACGATTTAAGGAGAAATTTGGAAATTTCAGAAGTTAATCTAAAAAATTGTAATAAAGAAATTGAGAAACTTGAAAAAATCAATTCAAAACAAAATTTAGAGCTTAAAGAATTACATGATGATTTAGAATTCTACAAAATTAAAAATGTAGAATGCAACAACACAATTACTAATTTGGAAAGCAAATTGAAATTTGAAAAAGAAATGAATGAAAAACTTTCTGATGCAATATCTGAGCGAGATAAAAAACTTAAAAAATTAGAAGAATATCGAGAAGTGTGTGAAAACCAGAAACAAACAATTTCTGAATTAAATAAAGAACTTACATCCAAAAAAGAACATATTGATACTTTGGAAGTAAAAATAGACAAATATAGCGTTGGAAAAGCTGAAACTTTGTTGAACATCTTAACGAGTGAAGAAAAAGAGATAATAACCATAATTAAAGAACATGGCACCATATCTCAGAAAGAAATCGTTGATATTACAGAATATACAAAATCAAAGATTTCAAGAATGATTTCAGACCTTGAACAACGAGGTATTGTCGAAAAAATCAAAGTAGGTAGATTAAATAAAATTAAACTATCTAAAAATTTTGAAGATAAGGGAGATATATCTTAAATTCAATTTAATTAATATTTCCAAATTATCTTTTTTATTATTGCGCTAGATTTTCATATTTTCCATTCATATTCATTCTGTTATTTGTTTTCTATTTTTAAACTATATCTAAATTCGATTGTGTTGCTAAGAGTACCATATTATGAATTTATTAAGAATTAACAGAAATTTTATATACTTCAAGTAGATATTTATAAGAAAATTAAGAGTATGTATAAGAATATGTAAAATCAATAGATTAGAATAATTGAATAATTAATAACTACATAGTTAATTAATTGAAATAAACTTTAAACAAAATTTAAAAAATAAACATATTAGAGATTAAACCTAATTTATTTTATAACATATTCCAAGGTGGATATTATGAAAGTATTGATATCAGTTTGCGGTGAAGGATTTGGACATACCACTCGGTGTATTGCCCTTGGAAGAGCACTATCTAAGAAACATGACGTTAAATTTGTGGCATATGGCAAAAGCAAAGATTTTATAGAATTATCTGGCTATAACGTCTTAGAAACCTACCCTGAAATCAAACTATCTGGAAAAAATGGTAAATTTGACATTACTAAAAGTATGTTTAATACACAGTACCACCCTGCAAAAGCAGTTAAGAGAGAATTACAAATAATAAAGGATTACGACCCAGATTTAGTAATTTCAGACTGTAAATACAGTACCATATTAGCATCTAAGATTAGTAAAAAGCCATATTATATAATAACAAATCAAAATGCTACAAAAACTCAAAAAAAGGAAAAATACATCGTATACCCTGTTATGAAGGTATTAAATGCAGTAAATAAATCTGCTGAAAAATTAATAATTCCAGATTTACCTTTACCTTACACCATTTGCGAGTACAATTTAAAAATGATTGATAATTTACGATTTAGTGGTCCTTTAATCCGTTATGATGTTCCTACCGAAGAAAGTGAGTATGCTGAAGACTACATTTTGAGCGTAATTGGTGGATTTGAATATAGACTTAGGATATTAGAATTAATAAACAAAATATCCAAAAAAACAGGGTTGAAAGTAAAATTAGTCTGCGGTAGTGAAGAAGTAGCCAAAAAACTTGAAAAAGAAAAAGGCGAAAATGTCGAAATAATTCCTGTTTCAACTGAAATGGATGAATTAATCAAAAAATGTTCCATGGTAGTTTGTCATGGTGGTCACTCAACACTTATGGAAGCGGTTAGTTTTGGAAAACCAATAATAACAATTCCAGATTTGGATCATCCTGAGCAGGAAAACAATGCGTTAAAGATTCAAAATCTAAAATGTGGTATAGCACTTAATTATAAAATCCTTGAAAAAGAATTAGAACCATCGATTATGAAGATTATGAACGATAAAACATACTCTAAAAACGCAAAAAAGCTTAGAAAAATTGCTTTAAACTATGATGGAAAAGAAAAACTAATTGAAGAATTTGAAAATTCAATACTTTAAATAAATACAATAAATACTATTTTTTTATTTTATTATCTTTTATTATCTTTTATATTTCACGTTTTAAGTATACAATTAATTCATAATTTAATTATATTAGTATGTTAATTATAATTATAATTATAATTATAATTAGAATTATAATTTTATAGATACACTATTACATTTTAAGGTGAATAAATGACTATTAAAAATAATTTAATTAATACTGAGACATTTAAAGACTTAAAAATAACAATATTATCCGGAGGAACCGGAACACCTAAATTAATTCAAGGATTTAATAATATTGAAGAATTAGATAAAAAAAATATGTCCGTTATTGTAAACACCGGTGAAGATAACTGGATTGGGGATATATATTTGTCACCTGATGTAGATACTGTATTATATACCCTATCAGGACTTATTAATGAAGAAACCTGGTATGGTGTCAAAAACGATACGTTCGAGTGTCATGAGCAGTTAAAAAAGTATGGATTTGATGAAGTCCTAAAAATTGGAGACAAAGATAGAGCATTGAAAACACATAAGAGCAACTTGATAAAAAAAGGTGTTAAACTATCAGATATCATCGATAAAGAAAGAAAAGGACTCGGCATATGTACTAAAATATATCCAATGAGTAATGACAAAGTTGAAACAAAAATCTTAATCGTTGATGAAGAACGTGATAATGAATCAAATTTAGGGGATACAGAAAAGCATTTATTAATAAAGTTCCACGATTTTTGGATAAATAGGCGCGGAAATTCCAAAGTAGTTGACGTATTTTATGAAAATTCAAATTATGCAGAAGCTGTGGAGGGTGCTATTGAAGATATTAAAAATAGCGATATTATAGTAATTGGACCTTCAAACCCGATAACCTCCATAAATCCTATATTGAGTATCCCAGAGATTAGAAAATGTTTAAAAAATAAAGTTGTTTATGCTATATCTCCAATAATTGGCAATAACCCAGTTAGTGGACCTGCAGGTACCCTAATGCAGGCTAAAGGATATGAAGTTAGCTCAAAAAGCGTTTATGAAATGTATAAGGATATATTGGATGTTTTTATTATAGATAACACCGATTCTAATTACAATAAATGTAATATGGATAATATTGACGATATTAATAATATTAATAACGATAATGGTAATTCAAAACCTAAAATTTTAAAATGTAATACAATTATGAAGAATATTGATGATAAAAAAGAACTTGCAAAAGAGATATTAAACCACTATGTTAAGAATTTTAAAGAATAATCAATATATAATATAAGATATTATTAAAAAATGATTTAATAGATTAAGTATCAAATAAGGAATAATTGAATTATTAAAGGTATTAAAGATAATAGATGTTATTAAAAATAATTAATATGTTATGGTATTAAATAATAGGAAATAAAATATATGAAAGTAACAAAATAATATAAAATTTATAAAATTTATAAAATATATGTGGTTTAGCATAAATACATAATCTCAGGAAGGAGATAAAAATGATACAAATAACTGTTATGCAAATTGATAATTACGGACCGTGGACAGTAACCCCAAACCCTCGAAGGGAAAGCGACTTACAAGCTCTCCAATCAAGATTATACACTGACTTAAGCTTACAATTCGGAGCTCATAAAGGACTCGTATTTTATACAAGATTTGACAATTTAATTGCTGTTACTAATGGTATTGATTTAGAAACCCATAAGCGAATCCAAAACAGCGTTAAAAATAGATATCCTTTTACATTGAGTATGTCGATAGCTTCTGCAGAGACGCCTTATGAAGCTCAAAAAATTGCTACAAAACGATTACAAGAATACGGTAGTGCACAAGACGAAGTTAGAAAAGAAGTATTCGATGTATCAACCGAATTAGTATCCGAAAATGAAGGATATGTACAATTGGCTCACATTGATATTGACGATGTTACAGGCACTATGACCGATAAAGATTCAGCATATGACACATATTTACAAATAAAAGATGCACAAGTTAAATTATTTAAATCTTTAAAAAAATACAACGCTCTTGGCTTTTTTATAGGCGGAGATAACTTTATGTGTCCATGTAATGGAATGAATGAAAATGATTTAAACTGCATGTTTGAAGATATTTTAAAGTCTGATGGAATTAGTTTAAAAGCAGGCTTAGGTATTGGAAAAACCGCTGAAGATGCTTCAAATCTTGCAGATATCGGTTTAGAAATAATCAGAGATGGAAAGTGTGAAGGTTCAGTATATACCTTGAGACAAAACTCTGAAGAATCACTTAAAGTACCCCATAACTACACGTGCTCATTTTAAATAGCTCGTGTCGTACTATTAACTTAAATAAATATAATTATATATCCCCTAATATCTATTTTAACATAATTTACGAATTTTATTTTTTTATTGAGATGTTATATTATGAAAAATTTAAAAGATTTAGAGAATAAAATAGTTCTTGCACCCATGGCCGGCATAACAGACGCGGAATTTTGTAAAAAATTTAGTAATTTTGGAATTGTATGTATTGGAGCATACAACCTTGACTCGGAAACCTTAAAAGCAAGTTTTGAGATTGAAAAAAGAGGTAGAAAAGAATTTAATATCCCTCTCGATGAATTTAGTAAGTATATAGAAAATGAAATTAAGGAAATTAAAAAATCCTCAAATAGTGAAAATTCATTAGTTTCTACCAATATACGGTTCAAAGATTTAGAATTAGGTAGTAATCTTCATTTAGTAGATAATTTAAAATCAGTTATTGAAAATTCTGACATAATTGAGTTTAATTGCCATTGTAGACAGCCTGAAATTACCAAATTGGGATTAGGTCAGGAGTTGATTACTAAAAAAGAGATAAAAAAATTAATTAAAATTCTTGAATTTATACAAAAAATTAATGTAAAGAAAATACCTTTATTTATAAAAATAAGGGCAAATTACATATCTTCAAAAGAATTAATCGATAATTTTAACGAAAGTAAAATAGTTGATTATATAGACGGTATTCATATTGATTGCTTTAATCCTGGCCATAATTACCCGGATTTAGAATATTTAAAAGAATTAAGGCAAAAATTTCCCGAACTCATAATTATTGGGAATAATTCAGTTAAATCAGAGGCTGATGCAAAAAAAATGTTAGAATATTGTGATTTTGTATCTGTTGCTCGTTGTGTACTGGCCAATAATATGGAATGGATTGAAAAATTTAATAATAAGATTAAGAATTAAAATTAAGAATTAAAAAATTAAGTAATCAGTATTCTTATTATTATATTATTATATTATTAATTATTAATTAGTCGTTTTCCCAATATATTGCATCCAATAATATAGCTACTGGATATTTCATAGTCTCTGACATATCTGTTGCATATTTTATTATTTTTTCTGCTTCTTCAGGTGTTTTGGGGCAATAATAAGGTATTTCTGCAACTTCCAAAAGTTTTTTAGTCCATTGACCCATTGGGATTTGTGCAGATATTTTTTCTTTTAAATCTCCCCTATGGCTGATTATCATTACGAGCGGTATTTTATAAACTTTTAAAAGGGAACCTATGGCATTTATAGAGTTGCCCAATCCGGAATTTTGCATTAATAGGGCTGTTTTACGACCCGCTAAATGAGCCCCTGCACAAATTCCGATACCCTCCTCCTCTCTAGTTACTGGTATATGTATCAATTTGTTTTTTTGGGCTTCAAAATCAATATCTGGATTGTTTTGATTTAAATTATTCTCAATTTCATTTTCTATGAGGATAATTAAATTTTTTAAATTTGCACAAGGCACACTTACTATAAAATCTACGTCTGAAGACTTGATTGCGTTAAAAACTGCATTACTTGCGTTTAAATTATTCTTCTCATTTTTATTCATAATATCACAAATATAATTATAACGTACTTGGTTATCTTTTAAATTTAGATAATTTATTATCTTTTTAGGGTATGTTTTTATAAGAATTTATAATATCACGTATAAGTTATATAATATAAGATAGTATCTACTATGTAATAACTGATATATAATAATAGATTTAAATATTATAAAATTATTGTATTTCTACTTAAAGCTAATATTTCAATGAAAAACGGTGCTAATATGGAATTAAATAAGGAAAATAATAACGAAAATAAAAATTTAATAAATAATATTGTAAATAATAATAAAGATAACAAAATTAATGAAAATTTAGTTAATAACTTAAATGTACACTTGGAAGGATATGGTTGTACATTAAACACGTCTGATACGGAAATAATAAAAAATTCATTGATAGAACAGGGTTTTAACGTATCTAATGGAGATTTTAACGAGTCTAGCGAAAATATAAATTTGGTTGTTATAAATACCTGTATCGTTAGGCAAGAAACTGAGCACAAAATGATTTCAAAAATCAAAAAATACAAAGAATCGGGAAAGAAAGTAGTTGTTGCCGGTTGTTTAGCAAAAGCACTATCTAAAAAAATAGAAGGATTATACGATGCTCTAATAATGCCTAGAGAAGCTCACTTATCCGGAGAAATCGTAAGAGCCGTTTTTGAAGGTAAAAACTATCAAGAAGTTGTAAAAACTAGTACAAGTTCAATAGACAACAAATTGAACTATTTGGCTAAAAATAATGAAAATGAGTACGATAATGGTAGTAATAATAGCAATAAAGACAATGTTAAAAATTTAATAATGGCTTTACCGATATGTGAAGGTTGTCTTGGAAACTGCACCTACTGTATTGTAAAAGTGGCTAGAGGTAATTTAATATCCTACGAACCAGAAAACATTGTAAAAAAGTCTGAAGAGTTAATAAAGTCAGGTACTAAATGTTTATTAGTAACTGCCCAAGATACAGCTTGCTATGGTTTTGATAGG
Source organism: Methanococcus voltae (assembly GCF_017875395.1). NCBI lineage: Archaea > Methanobacteriati > Methanobacteriota > Methanococci > Methanococcales > Methanococcaceae > Methanococcus > Methanococcus voltae. The sequence goes on from NZ_JAGGMO010000003.1 coordinate 27,131, forward strand.
CAAGATAATTATAGATTACCAAATTTAATAAATGATATTGTAAATAATAAAAATTTAATCGATAATGCGGATGAAAATAAATCATATAACTTTGGCATTAGAATTGGAATGATGCATGCAAATTATGCAAATACATTTATTGATGATTTAATTGAAACGTATTCAAACGAAAAAGTTACAAAATTCTTACATTTACCTATTCAAAGTGGTGACAATGAAGTATTAAAAGATATGAATCGTGGATATACAGTTGACGAATTTATATCAGTTCTTGACGAATTTAAGCGTAAAGTAAAAGATTTAAACTTCACGACAGATATTATTGTAGGATTCCCTACAGAAAGTGAAGAAGCTTTTGAAAATACGTTGGAAGTTTTAAAACAGATAAAACCGGATTTCACACATGGAGCTAAGTATTCACAAAGAAAATATACTGTAGCAGGACGTATGAAACAAATAGATACCAAAATAAGAAAAGAACGCTCTGAAATACTTAACAAACTTCGAAGGGAAATAAGTTTTGAAAATAATAAAAAACATATTGGTCAAACTTTTGAATGTTTGATTGTCAAAAAAGGAGAAGCAATAACCAATAATTGTAAAAAAGTACTATTTGATTCATCCGATGATGCAAAAAGCCCTATTGGAGAATTTAAAACAGTTAAAATCACTGATGCAGGTACTTTTGGTCTAAAAGGTAAACTATTAAATTAAAAAAATATTAAAAAAATATTAAAAATAATAAATTTATTTTAAATATATAATTATTTTAATTAATTACTTAATTTTTAGTTAATAATTCATGTATCTCGTCTAAATCCATTTCTATTGGCTCAGATATGGTTATAACAGGTTTCTTTTCATCATTATATCTTGGAACAATGTGGAAGTGAACGTGTGGAACTTCTTGACCTGATATAGGTTGATTATTGTTTATTATATTGTATCCATCCATATCTAAGACTTTAAGCTTCTTAACCATTTTATGAACTAAAACTATTAATTTTGAAGCTAATTCTTCGGACATATCATCAAAATCTTCGTAATGCTCTTTTGTAAGTATTAAGGTATGACCTCTTGACTTTGGGAAAGCATCCATAATTACTAAAAAATCGTCATCTTCATATAATTTTCTTGAAGGTATTTTACCATTCACAATATTGCAAAATATACACATAATTTCACCCGTTTAACTTCCCATTAATATTTTTAAAATATTCCTAGTATTTTTTAATATTTTCTAATATTTTTAGTATGTTTCCAGCATTTTCTTTTGTTATTCATTCCTTATTATTATTAAATTTACTATTTTATATAATTTTATATATAATTTTAAAACATTAAGTAATACACAAAACGACTAAATATACTTTTATATACTAGTATATCTAATTTATATTAATCAAATCGGTGTAAAAATGATATTAGTGTATAAATTTATCATATCAGTAGTTATAATTGGTTTAATAGCATATATGAGTCACAAAAAGAAATTTTTGGATACAAAAGGGATAATTGGCTCTTCGACTATGGCTTTTATTATAATAATGGGTACTGATATAACTTGGCTTTTAGTATTAATTAGCTTCCTAATTTTAGGTAGTCTTATGAGCAAAGTAGGATATGGGAAAAAAGATAAATTAAAAATGGGCGAAAAAACCCGTTCATTAAAAAACGTACTTGCAAATGGGTTAATGCCCTTAATATTCGTTATATTGTACATTGTTGGAATATTGGATTATCCAACTGCACTTTTAGGATACTTAGGTTCGATTGCTGCAGCTAACTCGGATACATTTTCATCAGAATTGGGCATGGTATTTGGAGGAAGTCCTAGATTAATTACAACATTTCAAAAAGTAGATGTTGGAACCGATGGTGGTATAACCTTTGGAGGTACATTCTTTGGTTTGATTGGTTCTTTTACGATAGGGTTAATTGCTATGCTATTATTCGGAAAAATAGAATATTTAGGTATTTGTACACTATCTGGGATATTTGGTAACTTTGTAGATAGTCTTGTAGGTGCTACATTTGAACGCAGACATTTATTAAATAATGAGTACGTTAATTTCATTGCTACACTCGCAGGGGGATTATTTGCCATATTTGCTGCAGTTAAGATAATTTAAAGAGGAATAAGTTATAATATATGTTTAATATTATTTTTAATATTATTTTTAATTTTTTAAGTTATTAATTAAACTTTTGGATAATTTTTTAGATAGTGCCATTAAAGCCAATATGGGAGGTTTTCCAATACTTTCGGGCAATATGGAAGCATCACATATGTACAAATTTTTTATAGGTGTTTCAAATTTTTTATTTACCACTTTGCCAAGTTTACAAGTACCCGATGGATGAGAACCTCTTGGTATAGTAGAATATACTTTATTAATACCCAAATCTCTTAATATGGGGGTTGCAGTAGCCATTGCCTCCATAAAAGTTTGAACGTCTTTTTCAGACATTGGTTTGTATATAGAATTTTCAGACACCGTGCCATTTTCACTATCTTTTATTTTTATCATAAAGCCAAATACGTCTGATTTTTTGATTTTTATATCCTTTTCACTTTCTTCCAGTATTCTATTATATAATAGCTCGGAATAGTGGCTACTTAAGATGTAATTGCCATAATCTTTGTAAATTGCCATTGGAACTTCTTTATTGATGTTGCTATCAATCAAAACCCCCCCAACTGTTACAAAACTATCAATAAATAAATTTTTTCCCAAATCTTCACTAGTTATATTTTCTTTAGCATATAACTTTGATAATATCCTAGGGCTATTAACTCCACCTGCACAGAGTACTATGTTTTTCGCTAAAATGCTAAAATTATTATTATTATTATTATTATTATTATTGGTATTATTATTACTATTTGTATTATTATTGGTAATATTAACATTATTTTCCAAAATAACTTCGAATTTATAATTTTTTTGCTCATTTAACGATACATCAATTACTTTTGAATTCAAAATAATTTCAGATTCTTTAACTTCATCATTGGTTACATCTAAAAATTCATAAAAATATGCTCTTGCTTCACAACCTTTATGGGCGCAAAGTCCACAATTTACACATTTATCGAAGTTTATTAGTTTAGGGGTTTGTTTAAATCCTTTATTTATTAATTCAACCTCGTAGCGTGATAAACACTCTTCAGGAACTACGGATATGTTAAGTTCTTTTTTAAGTTCTTCATATTCTTCTTCTAAGTTTAAACCTTCGATACTAACTTCTAAAGCATTTCCTACGAAATAAGAACCTGCACCCCCAATTCCTTTAGCATATATAGTTTCTACATTATTTTCTTCTTTTTCGATTACATATTCGGGTTTTAAACCACCCATTTCTACAATGCCTATTTTTAGATCGTTTTTGTTAGTACTATTATTTTTTAATTGTTTTTTGAGTTCGTTATATACTGAACTTCCAGATACGCCAGCCCCTATGATTAAAACGTCGTATTTTAGCAGCATATTATTTTTGGTTACGTCACAATTTTTATGAATATTCCTATTCCTTTTTAAATTTGTCATGATGTCCCTTTTCTATTTTTTAATTTTTATTCTTTGTTTTATTTTTATATTTCCGCATTGATAATTTATATTAGATATTGCATAATTTTAAATAGGTAATTTTATAATAAACTTATCAATGTTTTTGAAATTAATAGCAATATTATATAATATATTATATGTTAAACCCTATAATATTATTTTTATTTAATTTGGAGTAATATACTTTCAGTGGAAATTAACTTAATATCAGACGATATTGCTTAAAATGGCAGTATGTGTGAAATTCGAATAAAAAAATATGGTGATAATATGATTATAATTCCAGGTTCAAAATCTCAAAAATTGGCTAAAAATGTTTCTGAACTATTAGGCTGGCAGTTATCAAGAACTGAAGCAAAAAGCTTCCCGGATGGGGAAAAATATGTAAGAATTCACAGCGATGTGGAAAATGAAGACGCAATTATAATTCAAACACAAAATACCCAAGAAGCAATTATAGAATCTATTTTACTATGCCAAGCTTTAAAAGAAGAAAAAGCTAAGAGCATAACTTTAGTTGTTCCTTATTTAGCATATGCAAGACAAGACAAAAAGTTCAACAAGGGTGAACCTGTCAGCATAATTGCTTTTGCTAAGATTTACTCACAATTCTGTGATAGAATAGTTACAATTAACCCTCACGAAACACATATTGAACAATTCTTTGAAATACCATTCATATATGGAAATGCAATTCCTAAACTAGCTGAATCAGTTAAAGAAGAGTTAAACAACCCTGTTGTATTATCCCCCGATAAAGGAGCTATAGAATTAGCAAAAGAAGCTTCAAAAATAATAGGTTGCGAATACGATTATTTAGAAAAAGTTAGGTACTCCCCAACAGAAGTAAATATCGCACCTAAAAACTTAGATGTAAACGGTAGGGATGTATTAATCGTGGACGATATCATATCCACTGGTGGTACAATGGCTACAGCAATAAGTATGTTAAAAGAGCAAGGTGCAAATAAAGTAATTGCTTCATGCGTCCACCCTGTATTAATCAATGACGCTTTAAACAAGTTATACAACGGCGGTGCAAATAAAGTAATAGGAACCGACACTTATGCGTCAGAAGTTAGCTTTGTAAGCGTGGATACCGTTATAGTAGATGTTTTAAAAGATTTATTCTTAAAATAAACATTGTAATGGTAAAATAGAAGGATAAGAAACTGAAAATTTTAATGTTAATATAATATTAATATAATATTAATATAATTTTAAATATTATTTTCAGATTCTTCAAGTACTTCGGACTTTGATTTTAATTTTACAAGAATATAATTCTTAATTAATGATTTAGAGATATATGCAATATCTTTTAATACATAATTATCTATTTTTAAATTTTCAATTCTTTCGTGTGACCTGTCATAATCCAATTTTATTCTTAAACCGTCTAATTGAGTCACAATTGGCATAGGTGCGAATATACCGTGCACATCTGCAATATTTTTTTCTATTTCATCTTTTAAAACCACTGGCGGTATTATAGGAGGGTCGTAGGATAATTCTAGCCTTTTTTCACCGATTTTCTCAGTGATATTCTCTATCATATTGTCTAGTGCTTTAATTTCAGAGCCCCTTCTTAAACGTTGGCTACGTCTACCCAAATTTCCAATGTAGGTCTTACCAACTTCAATGTGTTCCGGACCTCCTGTGACAATTACTGGGATATCCACATCAAACAAGTGGATTTTATCCTCAATACAGCTTTTAAAATTACCCATCACGTATATAGCAAGATCATGCTCTTCGATAAGTCTTTTTTCCTTTTCCTTAATTTGACTTATTGATTTTCCTGCACCGTGTGATAATCCTATCATATTAGGTTTAGCTCCAAATTTACGGACGTATTCGGAAACGTCACAAGCTATATGGGGCAAATGGTGACGAGACAAACTTGGTGCAACCACTGCAATTTCTATTCCTGCCAATGGAGTTTCTACAACCTTACCCTTATAATTTTTTGAAAGGTTTTTGAATTCCGCTATTTCATCTTCTGGAAATGCGACAGTCATAAAAACATCCAATTGCATAACGTGCTCTTGAATTATAAACCCGCCCACGTCTTCAATCCATTCTTTTAGCTCGTTGTGTTTGTAAACTCCGCCTTCATACCTAACTATTTGATACATATAATCACCGTACTGTAACTATCATAAATTATGCTTATTACGTGTAATCAACATATTGCATTTTTTTTATTATACTTGTATATATTTATAATATTTTATAATATTTTTATAATATTTTATGATATTATTTGTTAATCCATACTATAAAACAATTTATAATTATATTTGTAATTTATAATATATATCAAATTACATTCAAATGTAAAGGGTATAATTATATCTATAGTCGTTTATTAAAGTAATGTTTTAATGTTGACTAAAATAATTTATATATTTAAAATAATAATCTTTATGAGATACAAAATACATGTAAAATAACAAACAAATAATTTTAATAGATTTAAATCGTAATTAGAAATAATAACATAAAAATTAAAGATAAAAATGCTTGTTATTTTATATACTATTTGGTGATAATTTGGAGAATATAAAAAATAATAACAATTTAAATGGCAATGGTAAAATAAACGTTGTTGGACACGCTGCAATTGATTATATTTTTGATTTAGATAAATTTCCAGAATTAAATACGTCAGTGCAAATTCCTAGTGCTAAAAAATACTATGGGGGCGCTGCAAGTAACGTGGCAGCACAAATAGCGAACATGGGTGTAAATTCATCATTAATATCTTGCGTAGGTACTGATTTTATCACTTCAGGATATGAAGAGTATTTAAAAGAATTAGGAGTCTCTTTAGACTTTGTATATACATCAACCGAAGAAGAAACACCAAAAGCTTGGATATTTACCGATCCTGATGCTAATCAAATTACATATTTTTTATGGGGAGCTGCTAAACATTACAAAGAGATAGTTGTACCAGATTTTGACGGGGATATCGTACACTTATCAACAGGAGACCCAGAATATAACATCAAATGTGCTAAAAAAGCTAAAGAATTAAACAAACTGGTTTCTTTTGATCCAGGTCAAGATTTAACATTATATAGTGCTGAAAATTTAGAGGAAATAATCAACTATGTAGATTTCCTATTTATGAACCATCACGAATTTAGAAGAATAATGGAAACAATAAATAAAACACCTGAAGATATGAAAAATAAACTAAATTACTTAATTGTAACTTACAATAAAGATGGTAGCCATATATACCACAATGGGAAAGAAATAAAAGTTCCTGCAATTATGGTTGAAGCTATGGACCCCACTGGTGCAGGCGACAGCTATAGGGCAGGCTTCTTATCTGCTTACTTAAAAGGATACTCTTTAGAAAATTGCGGTTATGTTGGAGCCTGTGTAGCATCTTATGTGGTTGAAAAAGTAGGTTGTCAGACAAACTTGCCAAAATGGGATAAAATTACCGATAGATTATCTGAAAAATTAAATTACACGTTAAAAGAGTTGTAAAATCCATAAAAAATCATAAAACAGATATATTAATAATTATAATAATAAAATTAAATAAAATATTTAATTTCTATTCTTTTGTATTTTAAATATTTGGCATTTTTAAATATTTAGCTATTTTTTAATAACTTTATGATTTCTTCGAGTAATTCATCTAAGTTAATCCTTCCAATTACGTCAGTTACTGGTAGATTTAATTTTTTAGAGATATCTCGTAAAATTAAAGATATTTCCTCGTCACTTTCAGAATCAAATAATTTTTTAGAATTTACAGTAACCCCAATTACTTTTTTACCAGTTAATAATTCTGTAGCCACGATATGCTTGTTTATATCTTCTAAATCTAGCAAATCAGAAGCTAATAGTACGTAATCCGGATTAGACCCCAATAGAAGAGCAATACTTATTACACTTCCACCCCTTCCAGTTCCAACTTCCAAGGGATTTGCAAAAATACCCGTTTGCCCGGAAACTATCATTAAATCATTTTCCGTTAAGTTATTTTCCATCTCTATTTTTTTCATAACTCCCAATATGGTAGGTGCCACATGACATATTGGTATTGGTTGGGGGATAACCATTTCATCTGCACCACATATCATAGATTGAGGTTCAGTACCTAAAACGCCCAAATTAATTCCTTTGTTTGTTAGCTCATTTTTTAAAGTCATACATGCGGTAAATTTACCTGATTGTCTACCAGTACCCACTATTGTAAGGACTTTCGGTTTTATACCCTCTAAACCTTTATAAGCGTAATCTTCGACTTTTTTATATATTTCAGGGTCTGAAATATCTCTCACTGATACGTTGTGCTTTTTTGCAAGTGTAATCAAACTTTCGTTATTTTCGATTCTTTGCAACCTTGCCATGTTTAATATTTTCTTTCCTTTTTTAATCTCATTTGATATTGTTTTTTCCCAAATAAGTAATTCTTCATCATCCAATATCTCTTTATTCCAAATAAAACAAGTGTAATCCTTTTTAGTATTACCGTCATCAGTATTATTAGTATTGATGCTATTGTTCGTGTTATTATCCTTATTTTTAGTATTTATGTCCTTTGTAAAGTCATTAAATTCTATATCGACTATATTTACAAATCCAAATAATTTTATTCCGTCTGCCACTTTGTTATTGTGTGATAATTTTACTTGCTCATTTTTCATAATTATCCTTCTTATGATATCAAAGATATATTTATTTTATCCGTATTTTACGATAAAATATAGTTTTTTTATAGTTTTTTATAGTTTTTGATTAGTTATTATCATTTATTTTTATAGTTAGTAGTTATTAACTAATTACTTGTTATTTTATTTTTCAATTAAATATCAAGTTATTATTTTATCATATATCTAAAGTTTTCAATTAAATACTTTTTCATAGTTAACTAAAATACCCCTAATAAATTGTATTTTAAAAATATGGGGTTTGAAGAGCTTATTTTAATATTGGAGACTTTTTAAGCAGTTGATAAAATAATAGTATATAAAGTTTTCTATTTAATAACAATAGTCTTATATATAAATTTGAATTTTGATATAATCATGAATGTTATTTTAATATGAAGTCGTATTTAATTATTAGTTAATAATTAAACTAAAATATAATAATTATTTGATAATTATTTAATAATTATATACTAATTACTTGGTGACATACGCAAATAAGTATATTTAAAATCTTTATAAAATCGATATAATAGTAATATACTTACATAAAATTGAAATAAACAATTAAATTCAAGTTAGGGTAATAAATATCTAGATATTTATTATAATACTAAAAATAGGGATAATATGGAGCAATTAAATAGCACTATTGAAGAAATAATGATTAAAAATGTAGTATCTGCAAAAACCAGCGAATCTGTTGTTGACGCATTTGAAAATATGCTTAAAAACAAAGTAAGTTGTTTACCTATAGTAAACGACGATAAGGTTTTAATGGGTATTATAACAACCACAGATGTGGGCTACAATTTAATAAAAGATGTTTACACTTTAGAAACTACCCTTGAAGAAGTAATGACAAAAGATGTAATATCTGTTAAACCTTCTGAGACAATTAAACAAGCCTTACAAAAAATGGATATAAACGGAACTGCTTCAGAAATTATAAATCAGCTTCCTGTAGTTGACGATGATGGAAAATTGATTGGTATAATTTCTGATGGAGATATAATCAGATTTATTTCAAAATTAATATAATCTAAGTTCAAATTATTATAGTTTAATCTAACATATTTTTAATTATATTATTTTTTTTAAATTATATCTTCTAAGCGATTGATATACTTTTATTATATTGTTTAAGAAATTATTTTTAATATAAGGTTTATTGCACATTATTAAGCGAAATGTCACTTAAATCTCAATAAATATATATTACGTATTACAAATAATATATCGAAATACGAATATGAATATAAATATATAAATAATGAAAAAATTACATTTATAATTATAAATAATGATATTAACAAAATATAAAATGAAATAAAATAAATTAAATAAAATAAATAAATTACATCAAAAATATAATGTTACTTAATGTTTTTACAAAACTGATGTGGTGATATTGTATATAAACTAAATACATCAAATCATATTGTGAGGAGATATTGTGAGTGCAAGAGAACAATGGGGCTCTAATTTAGGCTTCATAATCGCAGCCATTGGTTCTGCGGTAGGTTTAGGAAACATATGGCGGTTTCCATACATGGCTTATGAAAATGGTGGAGGGGCTTTCCTTATACCTTATTTAATTGGTTTATTTGTTGTTGGTGTTACTGTTTTAGCGTTAGAGTTCGTTATAGGACATTCTACAAAGGGTTCTGCACCCCTTGCTTGGAAAAGATTAAACGGTAAATTTGAATGGCTAGGTTGGCTTTCCGTATTTACTGCGTTTGTAATTACTACTTATTATATGGCAATCCTTGGTTGGGGTATTGCATACTTATACCAGCTTTTATTTATCGGAATACCTGCAGATATTGGAGGATTCTTCTTCAACGAGATATTACAAATCTCAAGTGGACCTGCTGAAATAGGTACATTCCCATTATTATCGTTAGTATCAGTTGTTCTTGCGTGGGTTGTAACCTATGTTATTATCAATTCAGGCGTTAAAAAAGGTTTGGAAAGAGCAAACAAGATATTTATGCCCATATTATTCCTTATGACTGTTGCATTAGTTATAAGAGGATTTACATTACCTGGTGGTATCGATGGTATATTACTCTATGTAACTCCGGATTTCTCAAAAATAACCAACTTAAAAATTTGGGTTGACGCATTCTGTCAAATATTCTTCTCCTTAAGTTTAGGATTTGGTATTATGATAGCATACTCAAGTTACTTACCTGAAAAAACCGATTTGACAAAAAGTTCACTTATCGTAGCTTTGTCAAACTCATTCTACTCATTAATTGTAGGTCTTGCAGTATTCGGAACATTAGGATACATGGCATTCCAACAAAACATACCAATAACTGAAGTTGTTCAACAATCCATTACTTTGGCATTCGTTACATTCCCTACAGCAATTTCATTGATGCCTTTCGGAAGAGAATTTGGTATTATATTCTTCTTAAGCTTCGTTATTGCAGGTATATCATCAGCATTGTCCTTAATGGAGTCATTTTCATCTGCAATTATCGATAAATTCCAAATCGATAGGAAAAAGACTTCATTCATTGTTACAATATTAGGTATTTTAGGAAGTTTAATATTCGTAACTCAATCTGGTTTATACTGGTTAGATATCGTAGATAACTTCATTTCAAACGTAACATTACCATTAGTTGGTATATTAGAAGCTATTGCTGCAATATGGTTATTCAAAGGTGAAAAACTTGTTGAATACATCGACAGATTGTCCCCAATTAAAATGGGTTCATTATGGAAAGTATTTGCAGGTATAATTACACCAGCATCCTTATTAGTATTCTTAGGATTCCACATTCACAGTTTAATTACAACAGGATACGGCGGATATGAAAGCATATTTGTAGCATTAGGTGCTGCAGTTATTCCCACTATGCTTTTGGGTTCAATCATATGTACTGCAGTACCTTGGAAGGAAAAAATTCAAGACTGGGACAGTTTCAACTACGATAGATTTAAAGAAATTGCAAAAGAAGTATTGAAAAAGGAAGAAAAAATCTAAGTAACCGCGAAATATAAAATTATGATTAAATAATGTATTATACTACATTAATTTCATAATATACTTTTTTTAAATATTTTTAATTTTTAAAGTATGGATATTTGAGTTAAATTTAGTAAAATTATTTAATCCATATATAACTTATTTTAATTTCTTTATTTGTAATTTCGTTATTTTTAATAGTTATCATTCTACCTAAATTCAATTAGATAAATAAATATAGTATAATATATAGAAATATTTTCAATAACTCTGTTATTAGCCCTTATTGCGAATAAATACAATAATTGGGTATATTTAGAATAGTAATGAATTTTGGTGATATTATATGTATTTTAATAAATTATCTACAATAGAAAGAGTATACAACATAGGATTAGAACATGATTCAATAGAATATTTGTTTAATTACATAAACAAATTTATATTGGAAAGTGAAAGCGATTTAATAAAATTGTACGACTTAAAAATATTAAATAAGCTTAGTGTAAGTCAAATAATGTCTTCAAGAGTTGTTACAGTTAATGAAAATGATTCTGTAGATTTTTTAAATAGTGTGATACGGAAGCATAAACATTTGGGCTATCCCGTCGTAGATTCTGACAAAGAACTTGTTGGAATTGTTACATTCAATGATCTTGAAAAGAAATCAGTGCTGGGAAAAACAAAAATAAAGGATATTATGACCAAATCTAAGGATTTGGTAACTATAAGATGCGATGAATCTGCTTTAGCTGCTCAAAAATTAATGATAAGAAGTAAAGTTGGTAGATTAATAGTTTTAGATGAAGAAAACAATATATTGGGCATTATAAGTAAAACCGATATTTTAAAAACCAATGAAATATACAGTAAAAAAAATACAAAAATAAAAGATTGTAAGCATATTACAAACCTTTACTTCTATGATACAGACATTACAAAGCTTGAAAGGCTTAAAGATAGCATAATAATACTTATGAGTGCTAGAGGATATATAATTTCCGAAAAAGAAGATTACGTAGAAGTAAAATCAAGAGATTGGGACGCATTTGCTAAATTGGTTAAAAATAATAACGGAGAATTATCTCATATATCTATTGACACCAAATTATTGGATATTATGAGTATTAAAGTTATTAAAGAAATGATGAAAACGATTGAAAAAGAAAAATTTGAAGAAATCGTTATTACTGACCACGTCACAATGGTAAATGAAAAATCAGCAATACAAAGAGTTATTACAGACTTTGCGTTATTTGAAGATAGTAAAAGGACTTTTGGTACAATTACCGTTCGAGTGGACTTATAATTAAAAAAGTAAATTACTAAAAAAAATAAAAATAATAATTAAAAATATTATTCGTATTATAATATTATATATATCAAAATCTTATTCTATATTTTGTAATAAATTAAATTATTAAATTTTAAAATTATTCACTGCAGTTATGGCGTCCTGTAATTTAAAATTATTTTTATAAAGTGCAGAACCTACAACAACACCAGCTACGCCTATTTTTTTGAATTCAATTAAATCTTCGATTGTTGTTACTCCACCAGATGCTATAATTGGTATTTTTAAGTTATCAACGAGTTCTTTTGTAGGTGTGATGTTTATACCATTTAAAAGACCTTCAGAGTCCACGTTTGTAAATAATATACTACCAGCACCTTTTTCTTCTAAAATTTTACCCATTTGGACGGGCGTGTACTCTGTTTTTTCTTTCCATCCTTTTATAACTACTTTACCATCTTTTGCATCTAATGCAACCATTATTTTTTCACTACCTACTTTTTTAGCAAGTTCTTCAACAAAATCAGGGTTTTGAACTGCTACAGTACCTATAATAACTTTATTAATTCCTAAATCTACTAATTCTTCCACATCTTCCATAGTCCTTATACCGCCACCCATTTGGACAGGTACTTGTGACTCTTGAATTATTTTTTTAACACAGGGTAAATTTACGCGCTCTCCATCAATTGCACCATCCAAATCTACCAAGTGCAGCATCTCTGCACCATTTTCTACCCACATTTTAGCTATTTCGTCAGGGTTATCATACTCCACATGTCTCTTTGTAGGGTCTCCTTGTATTAACTGCACGCATTTGCCTTCTTTCATATCCACAGCTGGTATAATATACATCAGTTTCACCATCTAAAATTTTAATACAATTCCATTATAATTTTAATACATATCAAAATACATTTTATATAATTATATTATTATTCATTTATACGGACGTATTCTTATAAATTTTAATTACATTATTACATCCATTGGTAAGATAATTATTGCATTTAATTAAAAATTATAAATATCTACCCTTTTTTTCAACTTTATCAATCATTTTTAAAGTTTTATCATAATCTTTAGAAATTTTGTAGCCTTCGAGAATATTATTCCAAATTTCATCAAATTGTTTGTAATGCGTACTTATTAGCGCTTTTTTCAAAACAATTAAATCAATTGCCTTATCCTCGAAAACGTCAGTATACTTTGCCAATCCAAAATCTAACACGTATAATTTACATAAATCATTGTCTTGACTAACCATAAAATTAGAGGTAGTTAAATCATTGTGAATTATGTTTTCATTGTGCATTTTAGCAATTGATTCGCCGACTTTAATTAATAAATTTTTTAAATTAGGATTGTTAGGAGTGTAATTGCTCAATATGAAATCTTTTAAAGATACTCCATCAATGAATTCCATTATTATGCTATTTTCATCTTTATTTATATCATATACTGCAGGAGTGCAAATTCCTAAATTTTTAACGTTATTTAAAAACCTTGCTTCTTTTACAGTCCTTCTTTGCCTTATAAGAGTATCTAAATCACTTACACGGTAACCTTTAACAATTCTAGTCTTCTTAATAGATTTATTACCCAAATAATCAATAATTTCAATATCTGCCTCAGCACCTTTTCCAATTAAATTTTCAGGAATTAATCGTTGAGCTTCATTCATTTTTTCATTTTTAACGATCCAATTTACACTTACCATATCTGCACGGTAATTTGGCATGATTTTTGTATCGTTTAAATCAGTTCTTTTTCCATTTATATATTGTAAAATCCCTAACCAGCCTATCATAGCTCCATTATCGCCACAATATTGTTTTTCAGGCACATAAAAGTCAACATTTTGCTCATCACACATTTTTTGTAGCATTTCTTTTAAACGATCGTTTGCAGCAACTCCACCAACCAACATTACTTCTGACTTATTGGTGTGTGCTAAAGCTCTTTCTGTTATCTCGGTTAACATTGCGAAAGCCGTTTCTTGCAAAGAGTAGCATACATCTTCTAAGTTATAATCTTTGGTAGTATCCTTTGACTTCTTAATTGCAGCAGTTAGCAACCCTGAAAGGGATAAATCCATACCTTTTATAGTATATGGCAATTTTAGATAGTTTCCATAATCTTTTGAGTTATCGTTTGATTTTTTTGCCATTTGTTCAATATACACGCCACCAGGGTGCGGTAATCCACAACTTCTTGCAAATTGATCCAAACAGTTTCCTATGGCTATATCGTGAGTTTCACCGATTACCCTATATTTATCACCCACATAAGCTAAAATTTGAGTATTTCCACCACTTACATATAATGTTAAAGGGTCTTTTGCAGGAGTTTTCAATTTTCCGATCTCTACGTGACCTACACAATGATTAACACCGATTATGGGCTTATTTAATGAAAGAGCCAAAGCTCTCCCTGCTGTTGCAGTAACTCTTAAACTTGGACCTAAACCCGGACCTTGAGAAAAAGCCACCAAATCAATATCTTTTGGATCCACAGTTTTAAATGCGTCTTTTAAAAGTTTTACAAATGTTTCCGCGTGATGATCTGCAGCTTCACGAGGATTTATGCCTTGTAATGGTGGTTTGTAGATTATTGTATTATTATACAATACTTCACCATCCTCGGTGATTATACCCACACCTGTTTTTTCGGCAGTCCCCTCTAAACCCAAACAAACTAATTTTTTACTTTTTTGATTCATAATTCTCAACTTCATATTATCTAAAATATTATTCTAAAATATCATTCTAATATCATTCTAATATCATTCTAAAATATCATAATATTGATATGTTAATTAACTATTTAAATTAAATATTTATAATATGTAAGTAAATAAGTATGTGAATTATATCAATTTATAATTTCATAACTCAGAATAGAAAAAATCATATTTCGAGTAACTATAACAATATTATATCGATGATATTAGTATCAATTAATCAAATATTAAAAAATAGTAAAATAAAATTATAATTCAAATTCATAATGAGGGACATAATGAAAACTTTAATGATACACTCTGATTATTTAGAATATGAAGCTAAACAAAAAACCAAAATGGCTGAAGAAACCGAAAAATTAAGCGGAAAAATGGACGAATGTTTAACCGTTTTTATAGCTGTTGAAAGAGATGATGAATCTGACCCTGAAGCTGTTGTTAAAAACGTTGTTGACGAAATAAAGAAAACTGCTGAAAATTTAAAAGTTGAAAATATTGTAATATACCCATATGCTCACCTTTCAAGCAATTTGGGCTCCCCTGATGTTGCTAAAAAGATTTTAAAAGATGTTGAAGAAGTTTTAGCACCTGAATACAATGTTTTAAGGTCACCATTTGGATGGTACAAAGCATTTAAAATTAGCTGTAAAGGTCACCCATTGAGTGAACTTTCAAGACAAATCAGTGCTGAAAGAAAGGAAGACGCTGAGGAAAAGGAAAAATCAAAAACCACTTTCTATGTTGTAGACAAAGACTTTAATTTAATCGAAATGAATGAAGAAAGTGTTAAAACCGTTGAAGATGATGGTTTAAAAGCATTATTAAAACACGAATTGGGAATTAAAGAAAATAAAGAAGATAAAAAAAGCAAAAAGAAAAGTGAAAGCGAACCTCCTCACGTTACATACATTAAAGAGAAAGAAATTTGCGATTACGAACCAAGTTCAGACGCAGGTCACTTTAGATGGTACCCAAAAGGTAAATTAATCAGAGATTTATTATCAGACTATGTTTACGATTTAGTTGTTAAATACGGAGCTATGCCTGTTGAAACTCCTGTAATGTACGATTTAGGAAACAAAGCAATTAAAGAGCATGCTGATAAATTTGGAGAAAGACAATATAGGTTCAGACAAAGCAATAAAGACTTAATGTTAAGATTTGCTGCTTGCTTTGGTCAATTTATGATGAAAAAAGACATGTACTTATTACCTAAGCACTTACCTTTAAAATTGTACGAATTATCAACATACAGCTTCAGATACGAACAAAGAGGAGAATTAGTAGGTTTAAAAAGATTGAGAGCATTCACAATGCCTGATATGCACACTGTTTGTATGGATATGGAACAAGCAAAACAAGCATTTGAAGAACAGTTCTGGATGGGCTTAAAAACAGGTGATGATTTAAAAACACCTTATTCAATCATATTTAGATTTACACAAGACTTCTACGATGAACACAAAGATTGGTTATACAACATAATCACAGAATACAGAGCTAAATATGGAAAAGACGTAGTTTTAGAGATTTTACCTGCAAGAAAACACTACTGGATTGGTAAAGTTGATATGGCTGTTGTAGATAGCTTTGGAAGACCTATTGAGAACCCTACAGTTCAAATCGATGTAGAAAGTGCTAAAAGATTCGATATCACAGTAAATGACGGAGATAAGAAAATAAACCCTATTATCTTACACTGTTCACCTACAGGTAGTGTTGAGAGAGTATTATGTGGTTTATTAGAAGGAGCTTACTTAAACACCCTAGAAGATGTGCCTCCAATGTTACCTACTTGGTTAGCACCTATTCAAGTTAGAGTTATACCAGTTTCAGACAAACATCAAGAATATGCACTTTCAGTTGCTGAAACGTTAAGAGCTAACGGAATAAGAGCTGATTATGATGATAGAGAAGAAAGTATCGGTAAAAAAATCAGAAATGCTGGTAAAGACTGGTCTATGTACGTTGTAGTTATTGGTGACGAGGAAATGGAAAATGGTAACTTAAACGTAACCATTAGAGCTAAATCTTCAACCAAAAAACCAGTTAAAGAAGTAATGACCTTAGATGAGTTAATAAGCAATATAAAATCAGAAACTGAAGATTGTCCGGTTAGACCATTGCCATTGCCTATTAAATGTTCTGTACAACCAATATTCAGATAAGGTATTAAAAATAATAATAAAATAATAAAATACTTTTTTCATTTTTTGAGATATTTAAAACTTAAAATTTAAAATAAATAATTTAATAAAAAAAAAGATATAATGTATATTATATGTCATATTGTGATAATATGTATTATATTTGTATATTTAAATTAATTATGCTTTTTCGTTTCTACTTAATGCAATTATCCCATTTGCAACTGAAACAGCCACCGGAGTTCCGCCTTTTGGACCTATTGTTGAAATAGCGCTATTTTCCGAATTCCTCAATAATTCTTTAGATTCTGCAGCTTTTACAAAGCCCACTGGTGCTCCTACAACTAAAGCAGGTTTTATATTTTCTTCTTTTGTCAATCTAACAATTTCGATTAATGCGGTTGGTGCATTACCTATTACAACAACTCCGCCATCAATTTTATCCTTCAATAACCTCATTGCAGCTTCTGCTCTTGTTATTTGTTCTTTTTTTGCCAATTCGATTGTTTCTTCACTTTTTATATTGTTGTAAATATTTTCATACCTAATTCCTGCTTCAACCATTGAAATATCCACAATTATGGGTTTTCCATTTTTTATTGCTTCAACGCCGTTTTTTACTGCATCATCGGTAAAGTCCATTAATTTTGCATACTCGGGGTCAGCGGTAGCGTGAACAACTCTTTCAATTATGCCCATTTGTTCTTCAGTATAATCTCCGTATTTTTCCCCTAAAACATCTTTTATCTTTAATTTTACTATTTCCCTTGATTTTTCAGCAATATCTAATCCATCTTTCGTAATTGCTCCCATAAACATTATTTCACCAGCTATCTAAAGGTTTATACTTTAAAATTTATATCGGGGTTGTACTACATTTCACATGTGTATATTAAAGTTATGTTTAATTATATTATTGTTTAATTTATTATAGTACTATAAAATAATAATATTATAAATAGATATGGAAATTAATTTTAAATTAGTTAATAATATCTTTGAATATAAAAAAATGGAACCATACATAAAAACAAAAATTATGATGAAAAAAGTAAAAATTCATTTTTTGAATTAGATTAAATATAAACATATATTTCATTATCTAAAACTTTTATAATTTCAGATTCCTGTTCTAATTCATTGTTAATTACTTCAATATCAGCTTTTAAACAGTCTTGTATTGCTACACTTAAAATATGTTGAACAGTTTCATCTTTTGAATATAATTTAACAGGTAATTTGTGGAATTTTGATAATCTTGCAATATCTCTTAATGCAAATCTCACTTCGGCGTATAATACCACATTAGACATAGCTTCTTCAACATTTTTCTTAAAACCAAATAATACGGGATATTCTTGTTGTGTTATTTCATCTTTTTTAATTTCATGTTGAACTTCATAGTTTGATAATAATCTACCAATTACTGATTGAGGTAAGCCTGCAGGGATTTTTACTTCCATAATCTCAAATTCAGGGTTGTTAAATTCGTTATTTTCGCTATTTTTTGCATCCATTTTTTTCACACCATTTATTGTTACATTGTCTAAATATTACATCCTAAAAGTTAATCAAAACTATGACTTACTACGATATATATTTATTTGAAATTAATTTATACTTATTGTAAAATTAACTTATAATGTCCCTAATTTGGCCAACAATGCCGATAACTGAATTCTATCGTTTCCGCCTTCTACAATCCTAAAATCACATTCTGCTATAGCTTCAATTAACGATACTTTTTCATGTTCTTCAATATCTAAATATGGAACTTCTCTAAAGATTTGAGTAAGGATATCTTGTCCACCCATTCCCCAATCAATCATTAGTTTGTAAAGTTGTTCTCTGGATTCCATAAATCTTGCGTTTAATGCCAAATCTACCATTTTCTTGATTTCATCAGGTCTAGCTCTTGAAGATACTTTGTAAACAATATCTTCAGTGACTTCATTGGAAACTGCCGCTGCAGTCTGCAAAACATTTATTGATTTTCTCATATCGCCTTCTGATACGTAAATTATTGCATCGCTACCGCTTTTTTCTAGTGTTATATTTTCACTTTTTGCAATGCGTTCCATGTATTCTAAAACATCTTCTGTTTTTAATGGTGAAAATCTGAATATTGCACACCTTGATTGAATTGGAGGAATAATTTTACTTGGATAGTTGCAACTTAAAATAAATCTACAAATATCTGAATATTTCTCCATTGTACGTCTTAAAGCATTTTGAGCATCAGATGTTAAAGCGTCACTTTCATCAAGAAAAATGACTTTAAATGGCGCGTCTCCGATTGGTTTTGTCCTTGCAAAATCCTTTACTTTTGTCCTTATTACGTCGATACCTCTCTCGTCAGAACTGTTTAATTCTAAAAAGTTTTCTCTCCAATCTTCACCATAAAGGTCCTTTGCTAAACATAACGCTGCAGTAGTTTTTCCAACACCTGGGGAACCACTAAATAGCAAGTGTGGCATTGATTGCTTTTCAACATAATTTTTAAGTCTTTCTATTATTTCTTTTTGACCTACAATTTCACTTAAAGTATTTGGCCTGTATTTTTCAACCCATGGCTTTTGCATGTTTTCCCTCGATTACTAAAAGATTAATTTTTGAAATACATTAAAGATAACGCTATAATCGTTATAGAATGTTAAATAATATCTAATATCTTTTAAGATTTATTTATATATTTATAAATTAATTATAAGATAATCATAGCTTAATATATCGTATTATAAATTAATTTAAAGTATTTGTATAATATATGATTATTTTTTAGTTATTTTAGTTATTCTTTAGAAAATGTATATTTTACTAATTCCCCAAAGCGAGATTTTACAATATTTTTCTTACCCAAAACTTTAGCGTGGGCATCTAATTCAATAATTCCATAATCAAACATGTCTTTTATTGGATAATAAAGCCTAGGACCGTCACTTATACCAATTGTAACCACTTTTGGATTTTTTTCCTTAATCTGACTAAGTACTTTATCATCTAAAGCGTGCGGTACTCCCGAAACAAAGATTATGTCCGGAATTTCGTCAATATTGTTTGAATTAGACAACTTATTCAATATTTCGGAAGCTTTAGAACCTGTAATTGGGTATTCATCCAATCCTCCAGTTATGTAATCTATATGTATACCATTTTCCTTAAATTCGGACAATACATTTTTTGCATCGTTTTTTACCTTTTCGAATCCCACACTACTATCTAAATTTGCAATATTTATTATAGTTACGTCATCTTTGAAAGCTTTGTTTATTTCCACAATCGGATGTGAAAATAAGTACGATGTTTCTTTTTTTGCATTTAAAACGCAAGCTATTACAGGTTTTGATTTAGAATTATTTACCTTATTTACATTATTTGAAGTATCCAAATTTCTTATTTTTTCCTTGAATATTTTTATCACTTCATCAATATCATCATCGTAAGTTGGCTTTAAATATTTTTTCTTTGCCATGCCTTTGGTCTTTTCTACTTCAGTGGCTTTATTTAATAATTCAACTTGCCTAGTAAATTCTTCTTCAGAAATTAAATTTACATCTAAAGCACTTTCCATTGCCCTAATAGCTCCTATGGTATTGTCTGTAAGTCCACTGTGGATATCTACAGCAAGTATTAATTCATTATCCCCATATTCATCATTTAAACCAGTTATATCTTCACCGATTATCATACTAGCACAAGTTCCTACAACCCCTATTTTTAATTGCCTAGATTCATCGGGGTTTTTAGAGTTTTTAGAGTCTTTTGAATCTTGCTCACGCAAATAAGATATAACGTCATCAATTACGTTCTTTAATTTTTCAGTTGCACCGAATATGAAGTCATTTTCATTCATGGCCGTTGTAAATACCCTTATGCCATCTATTTCCAAAAGTCTTGCAGTTCTAAAACAGCAACCACTAGGTCCGTGCATTATTATGGCATCTACGCCCATATCTCTTAATTGGTACATTGTTGCGGCTATTGGAGAAGGTCTAGGGTGTAATATCACGTTATCACTCGTATTTTTATAAATGCTATATTTATTATTTTTTATTTTACTATTTTTATTTTATTTTATTTTTTAATATTCCTATTTTTTAATATTGTTATTATTATTAGCATTAGTATTATTGTAATTATTATAATATTTGATTTAAATTTGATTTAATAAAATATAATATAGACCATAATCTAGAATATTATTAAATTTATTATTAGTAATAATATCAGTTATGCACTATTAATATTTTATCAATAATTATCATTGCATTAAAATATCTATAATTTTATAATTTTATAATTTTTATACGATTTTTTCAGTATTTTAATATTAATTCCTAAGATGATTTGGGATATATAATATATTTTATATATTATAAGATATATTAAAATTTATAGAGTCAATATTATTAGTTAGACATTTAAATTTAGATTAACTTAGTTACAGCATTTAAAAGCGTGGCTTGAAATATAAAATATACTATATATATTAAGTTATACCCATACTTATAATTACGACAAAAATATGAAAATATGAAAATATGAAAACGTGCTTTGGAGGAAGAAAAGCGTGACAAAACTTAGAAGAGTAGTTCTTGACGTATTAAAAACACACGAACCCAAATTAACAGATTTAGCACTTGAAATTTGTGCTTTGGAAGGGATTGATGGCGTAAATATTACAGTACATGAAATCGATAAATCCACGGAAAGTGTTAAAATTACCATAGAAGGCTACGATTTAGATTACGACATTATAAAAGACGTAATTGAAACAATGAACGGTGTTATACATAGTATCGACGAAGTAGCTGCGGGTACTAAAATTGTAGACGAAGTTAAAACCCCCCAAGATAGATAAATAATTTATATTAATTTTATTATTATTATTATTATTATTTTTAAAATTTAAAATACAGGCTAGTATAATATTCTATAATAGTTTAAAGTAATCATAATTTATTATATTAATTTTATAGTGTTTAACATTGAAATTAAATTCAATAATAACGTTTTACAAGTTATAAAAATTCAAAAAGGACAAATATGACTAAAAATACTAAAAACGAATTCAAAAAGGACGAAAAAGAGTATATTGATATAAACTACATCAATACATCCGAAGGAATTGAATATTTAAAAAAAATCGGATGGAAAGGCTTTGTTTTTACCCAAAATGTATACCTGTCAAAAAAAGCTGAAAAAAATATGGCTGGAAAATTGGATAAAGTTGAAGCAGAAAAAACGGATTATAGTAAAGAAAAATATTTAGAATGTAAAGAATTAGGCAATAACGCAGGTTTGAATGTTTATTCAGGAATTTTATTGCATGCTTCTAGTGTTAAGGATTTAGAAAAGAATATAAGAAAATATAGGGGAAAATGTGACGTATTAATGGTAAAAGGTGGAGATTTAGACATTAACAGGTTTGCACTCGAAAAAGATGATGTCGATCTATTATCATCTCCTGCATTTAGACGTTTAGATTCTGGGATAGACCACATAACCGCTAGATTAGGTAGTGTACACAGAGTGGGTCTGAATTTAAATTTTTCAGATCTTTTGGTAAAAAAAGGCTACGAAATAGCTAGATTAGTAAATTCATACCAAAGAAACATTAAACTTGCCAAAAAATACAATACGCCGTTTACTATATCGACGGGTGCCAAAAATATGTATCAAATAAAATCTCCGGAAAATTTGAGAAGTTTTTTAACAACCATTTCTAATTTAGAGTATGCTAAACTTAGTATGGGTCAAATGAATAATATTATAAATTATAGGACTAAATTAAAAGAAAATAATGTACTAATGTACGGTTTAGAACTTGAAAAAGTTGAAAAAAAAGCTGAAAATATTGAAAGAGAATTATAAAAATAGAAATTAAATAATATACGAAATGTACTAAAATATAATAAAATATAATAAAATAATACAAATTATACGCTATAAAGGGTATATTTATAAATTAAATACTTCTTTTGCATTATCCCCTAACATTTTATTTATTAAATCATTTGCACTATAATTTACAGATTTTAAATATCCTGAATTTTTTTCTAAAATGAATTTCATCTTTAAAAGACTGTATATGTCAGAAGGGGCACTTGAAATGTCACTGTTTATCATTATTTTTAAATTATTTGACTCTCTAAGCGCTTTTAAATCTTCTCGCCCATATACGTATTTGATTAAGTCCATTGCTGATTCAGGAGTTAATTTTTGAGGTTGTACTGTGAAACCCATATGAATGTTGTTTTTATAATCTAGATTTTCAGAAAGCTTTAAATCGTTTGTTTTTACAATGTAATCTAATATTAAATCAATATTTTCATAATCAACGTGTTCTATAATAATATTGGTTTTTAAATCGCTCTCATCTAGTACATCCAATAATTCTTTGGTAATCTCTCTTTTATTAGTTCTTGGCGTATGAAGTACAATAGGCTTTTGTAAACTCTCTGCTAAAGCCATTTGCTTTTTTAAAATTGTTATTTCAGTTTCAGTAGCTAATTCCAGCCCTACTTCGCCCAAACCTACAACTTTCTCATTTTTTAGATATTCTTTTAATACCTGGTAATCAATATCGTCTATCTTTTGAGGTATGGCTCTTGGGTGAATTCCAATACAAACGTAATATATTAAACCTACCTTTTCAAATCTCTTTGGTTCAAACATTAGCAATTTGTCAAAATGAGCCCTAGAGACTTCAAATGAGTAAACTGGCATAGGGTCATGAGCATGCGTAATTACAGCATCTAAAAATTTCGATAAAGCTTCTAAATCTTCAAATGAGCGAGTATCAGAATGAATATGACTATCAATTAACATAATAGCATCACCTTAAAAAAAATAAAAATTATTAATTATAACTAGTAATTATAATTATTAATTATAGATATGTTATCTACGTATTATTCAATATATTATTCAATATATTGCTTATTAAGATATTTATATTATATAGAAAGGACTATTAAAATTTAGACAATAAATCACCAATTAAACCAGGAATTATATAATATATAAGATTTTTATAAGATTCGATAAATAAATCAATCATATTTATGTTATTGGCTATTGAATAATTTCTTAAAGCCCAATCTAATGGCTCCAATATGCCTGCAATACTTACAAGAGTTAATATAGTTGCCAGTAAAATTATATAATTTATATAATCCCTTAATTTTAGCTTTGGAAGATTTTTGATATTCGATATATTCGTACTTTTATTGTTATTATCGGCATTATTTTCATTATTTGCACCATTAGCATTATTGTCCAATAATTCATTTGAAACGTTTTCTTTTTTGGAATTTAAGTTTAATGTGTAAGATAAAGGTAATATCTTTAAAGCATAATGTATTCCTAATGATATGGATAAAGCTACAGCTCCAAATTCAAAAATACCATGTGGTATAACAGCTATTAAATCTAAATATCTTAATTTAGCACCTGAAAGTCCAGTAAATGGATTTATAATTGTTAGTAGGTAAAATATAAATAAAGCATTTAAATAAGATATATTAGTATCATTTTCTTTCTTAATATCATGTCTGTATAGCAATGCTACTGCAATTATTGCAGAAGATATTGTAAAACATGCTATAAAATTATTAACTATATAAGTAAGGGCCAATGATAAATAGGACACTTCAGGACCGGTATGAGCTACTACTGCACTAGATACAATTTCAAATTTTTTAGTGGCAATAAAATCTGCGTTTTTTAAAGAATACAACGAATTTACATACATTCCTAATAAGGTTATTGAGAGATATCCCACAATACATAAAATATAGGTCACAAAAAACTTTTTTGAGAAGGATAAATCCAAAAATTTTATATATTGATTAATTACGTAATTATAAGTGTTTTTTAACAATATTTCCCCTTATTTGTGTCTTTTTAAATTATAATACTAGCTTTTAATTGCTATTTAATTATTATTTAAATATTATTTAACTATTAGTTTATTATTATATTGCTTTATTATTTTACTATTTTAAACATTAATTACTACTTAAACATATTAATAACTATGACTTTTATAGATATTAATAATATATAATTTGGATATATGAATATTTAGTATTATAATTTTTTATAATAGTAATACAAGATATAGATGTAGGAAAATAATATAGAAATATCGAACTTATAACTTAAATTATAATTGATTAAACTTAATATTATTCATAATAACACTATAACACTATGATTGCGTGAAAAACATGAAACGATTAGTTATTGCAGGCACTTCTTCAATGGTGGGTAAAACTACAGTATCAACAGGAATTATGGCAGCACTTAGCAAGAAATTAAATGTGCAACCGTATAAGATAGGTCCTGATTACATAGACCCTACATATCATACTACAGCCACTGAAAACCACTCAAGAAATTTAGATAGCTTTTTTATGAACGATTTTCAGATTAAAAAATTATTTGCTAAAAACTCAAAGAAAGCTGATATAAGTGTAATTGAAGGAGTCAGAGGACTTTACGAAGGATTATCGCCATACAATGATATTGGAAGTACTGCATCAGTTGCTAAAAGCTTAAAAAGTCCAGTAATTTTATTAATGGATGCACGAAGCCTTACTAGAAGCGCCGCTGCAATAATTAAAGGTTTTAAAAGCTTTGATAGTGATGTAGATATTCAAGGCGTTATATTTAATAAAGTAAGGGGAGAAAAACACTACGCAAAACTAAAAGATGCAGTAGAATACTACGATAAGGATATAAAAATAATTGGTGCGATTCCTAGAAGCGAAGAATTAACAGTTTCACAGAGGCATTTGGGATTAGTGCCAACCCCTGAAAAGAAAAACGAAATGACCTGTCAAATACAGCTTTGGGCTGAAACTATTGAAAATAGCCTAGATTTGGATCTCTTAAAAGAGTTAAGCGATGCAGATTTTGAAATAGACGCGAATGAAAATATAGATACAAATACAGAAAATATGGAAAATATGGAAACTGATGAGTATTATAATTTAGAAAATGGATTATGGGATGTAAACAAAAATAGTTGTAAGGTAGCTATTGCTCATGATGAAGCCTTTAACTTCTACTACTGGGATAATTTAGATGCTTTAGGGGATAATGGAGCTAAAATAGAATTCTTTAGCCCGTTACATGATGACGAAGTGCCTGACTCAGATATAATATATATAGGGGGCGGTTATCCAGAGATATTTGCAAAAGAACTCAGTGATAACAAAAATATGCTAAATTCAATTCGCCAACGTGTTGAAAACAAAGAATCCAAGATTTATGCAGAATGCGGTGGTTTAATGTATGCTTCAAAAGCTGTAGATGGCTACGAATCACTTGGATTGTTAGATTGTGAGGCAGTGACTACTAAAAATGTGCAAGGATTAAGTTATGTCAAAGGAGAATTTACTGAAGATTGCCCTATTGGCAAATCAGGGTTCAAATTCAGAGCGCACGAATTCCACTATTCCAAATTAGTAAATATTGGTGAAAATTCAAAATTTGCATACAAAATTAATCGTGGAGTTGGTATAGCCAATAATCTTGACGGGCTTTTAAATGAAGATAAAACAGTTTTAGGTGGCTATGCACACCAGCATTGCGTTGGAAATCCATATTTTGCTAGTTCACTCGTCAATTACATTTAATAATTCTTATTTTTTTATTTTAGATATTACAAATTAACTTATTTACTAATTTATATCAAAAAATACATATATCTGCAAATATAAAGGTTATATTGGACTAAATATATATTTCATACAATGTATTGACAAATTTATTAAAAATAGGATATAGATTACAATATAATTTAATTAATTAAATTCGTAAATAGGTTAGAAATAGTTAGAAATAGTTAGAAATAGGTTAGTAAATAGTTAAATATGGGTTATAATGTTAAATTGCAACTTCCAAATAATATTTTAACTATTAATTGGTGTTTTTTGATGGATAAAATTAAATATGTTATAAGGCATGGTTTGGAACTATCTAATGATTTAAATGCAGATACTGTGTTAATATTCACTGAATCTGGTTCTTCGTACGAACAGTATAAAAAAATTATACTAGAAAACCCCAAATTGGTAAAAACAGGTTCTAAAGTTATAGTGGCTACCCCAAATAAAGATACGTATTTTAAACTTAAAAATGAACCTATAATTCCAATATTAATGAATTATGGGAAAAATAGCAGGGTCTCAACGGTTAATCAAGCTATGATTGTTTTGTTAGAAAATGGACTACTAAATATGGGGGAGCTAATTGTATCAATTTTTGGAACTTCCAAGATATCGCTAAGTAACAACATTTCAGTCTTAGAAGTAGATGATTATCCCGATTTTGTAAGATTTTATAAATATATCAGCTCATTAGACGACATAAAAAGAAAAGTAATATTAGAAGCTTTAAATATTGGCATAGAACTTTCTGTTGAAGGCAGGGAAGGTAAACCAGTTGGCACCACATTTTTAATTGGTGAAAAAACTGAATTATTAAAAATGACTACTCCATTAATATTAAATCCGTTTGAATGTCATGATGCAATAATATTTGATAAAAAAGTCAAAGGTACGTTAAAAGAACTATCTACAATCGATGGGGCTTTTTTAATAGATTATATTGGAAATGTATTCGGAGGCGGGCGGTATATAAATTGTGGTGGTGCTACAATTAATTTACCCCATGGTTTAGGCGCTAGGCACTATTCTGCTGCAACAATTACCAAATATATAGATTGTGTGGCAATCACATTATCCGCTAGTGGTGGAATAGTACGTGTATTCGATAATGGAGAAATACTAGCTGAATTTAAGCCTAATTCTTAATAAGTATGTGTATTTATACTTATCTTATAACTATTTTATAATTATTTTATAATTATTTTATAATTATTTTATAATTATTTTATAATTAGGTTATACTTATTTTAAGTATTTCATAATTTTTTGAGTATTATCTTTTGATTTAATCTGACTTTAAATTCTAATTTTAAATCTGTTTAAACTGCATACTATTTTATTATCAATCGATAAATATATAACAAATATAAAATAATAAACATTGTAAAGATTATCCAATTAATTATAAAATCTAAAAATCTGTAGGTTACGGCTTATAATTTAAATTTTATAACTTATCGTTTAAAAAAGATTTAATTTTTGATAAATAATGTTATCTAAGATTTCTAAGATTTAAAATTTATTTTAATAGAGTATGGTGAAATTATGACACTTGCGGAAAAAATAATATCTAAAAAAATGGGTAGAGAAGTTGTGGCGGGGGAAACTGTAGAAGTTGACGTAGATATTGCGATGACTCATGACGGAACTACCCCCTTAACCGTTAAAACCTTCGAAAAAATTGCAGATAAGGTCTGGAATCCTGAAAAAGTTGTTATTGTATTCGACCATAATATACCTGCAAATACCTCAAAAGCTGCAAATATGCAGGTATTGACTCGAAACTTTGTAAATGAACAAGGCATTAAGAACTATTACAAGGGCGGGGAAGGAATTTGCCATCAATTATTACCTGAAAAAGGTCACGTATTACCAAATACAGTTATAGCAGGTGGAGATAGCCACACATGTACTCATGGAGCGTTTGGAGCGTTTGCTACAGGTTTTGGTGCAACAGATATGGGTTATATCTATGCAATGGGTAAAACCTGGCTAAAAGTTCCTGAAACCATACGTGTGGAAGTTTCAGGGTTTAATGAACGCATATACGGAAAAGATATCATTTTAAAAACGTGTAAAGAAATCGGTAGAAGTGGAGCAACCTATATGGCTCTTGAATACGGGGGAAACGCTGTTAAAAATTTAGATATGGACGACAGAATGACCTTAAGTAATATGGCAATAGAAATGGGCGGTAAAACTGGTTTAATTGAGGCTGATGATACCACGTATGAATATTTAGCTCATGCCGGAGTTAATAATTCAAAAATAGCGGAATTAAAAAAAGAAAGGTTAACCTCCGATTATTATGACGAACAGATTCAAAATGATACATACCATGATGTTGTAGAATTTGATATAACAGATATGGAAGAGCAGGTAGCTTGCCCACATCACCCTGATAACGTCACAGATGTTTCAAATATTAAAGGTCTTGAAATAAATCAAGTATTTATCGGTTCCTGTACCAATGGTAAGATAAATGACCTTAGGGTTGCTGCAAAGTACTTAAAAAATAATGAAGTTCATAGAAATGTTAGATTGATAGTAATACCTGCCTCTAAAGCAATATTTAATCAGGCGATAGCAGAAGGATTATTAAATACTTTCGTAGATGCTGGTGCAATGATATGTACGCCAGGATGTGGACCTTGTTTGGGTGCCCATCAAGGAGTTTTAGGGGATGGCGAAGTTGCATTATCTACCACAAACAGAAACTTTAAGGGTAGAATGGGTAATTTAAATTCAGATGTTTATCTTTCTTCCCCTGCAGTGGCTGCTATGAGTGCCATCAAAGGTTATATTACCAATGAACATGAAAAATACTAATTATAAGGGGTATATCCTTTATTTTTATATTTTTATTTTTATTTTTTTATTTCTATTTTTTATTCGATATGTCTTACTCTCACTTTTTTAGTAAACTATATAGTTATTAAAATTAACTTTAATAGTATTCTAATTAAATTTAATTAATAATATTTATATACTAGTAATGTATTAAAGATAAGTTAAATATTATAAACTTAAATAGAATTGAATAAAATAGACTATAGTTACCAAACTAACCTAATTACCAACATAACATAAAAAATACCAAAAAATATCAATAATTTAAGTTAATTAGTTAATTAATTAACTAATTAATATTAAACTTTTATTTTTGGGCAATAAGCATATAGATTAATGAGGTGAAATTTTGCACATTATGGAAGGTTATTTACCTGTAGAATGGGCAATAGTGTGGTACATCATATCTGCTATTGTTGTAGGATACGGTATAATGAATTTAAACAAAGTTCTTAAAAATAATCCTGAAGCTAAACCATTATTAGCTATATCCGGCGCCTTCATGTTTGTATTAAGTTCTTTAAAATTGCCATCAGTATCAGGTAGTTGTTCACACCCTACTGGTAACGGCTTAGGTGTCATATTATTTGGCCCTGCGATTACATCAGTTTTAGCAACCATTGTATTGTTATTCCAAGCGTTAGTACTTGCACACGGAGGTCTCTCCACATTAGGTGCAAACATATTCTCAATGGGTATTATGGGACCATTTGTAGGATATTTAGTATTTAAGACCCTTAGAGGCAAATTAAATATCACATGGGTTGTTGTACTCACTGCAATATTTGCAGATTGGGCTACATACTTAACTACATCCATACAATTGGCTTTGGCATTCCCTCATCCAAACTTTATGTCATCATTCACAGACTTTGGAACAATATTCGCAATAACACAGATACCTTTAGCAATAGCAGAAGGTCTTATTACAGGTTTATTGTGGGATTACTTATCCAAATTAAGACCTGAATTATTTGAGAAAGTAATGAACATTAAAAAAGGTGGTAATAATGAGTAATAAGCATCTCTTTATGATTTTAGCACTTATTGCGATTATTGTAGCACCTTTAATTATGTTTAACGGTCTTGGAGAAGATGAAGGTTACTTTGGCGGTGCCGATGGGGCTGCTGAAGATCACATTACAGTAATAAATCCAGAATACGAACCATGGTTCAGCTCATTTTGGGAACCACCTAGTGGAGAAATAGAAAGTCTATTATTTGCTTTACAAGCTGCTTTGGGTGCCATAATAATTGGATACTACATTGGATACTTTAAAGGACTTAAAAAGACTGAAAAATCTGAAAATGAGTAATTCCAAGTAGTATCTTAAAGATAATGTACGAATGGTAGACAAATACTATTTATACCTTATTTTCTTTTTGATTTAACATTTTACTTATTTTTTACTTATTTTTTACTTATTTTTTTATTGATTTACTATAATTTATTTTTTGAACATTTATTTATGATTTTTAATTTATGATTTTAATTAAAGTTTTACCAAAATTCTATTAAAGATTACTTAATATCTATCAATTAAGTTTTAATAATATTAACCACTTAATAAGACTAACAAAACTAAAAACTAAAAACTAAAAAAATAGAATAAAAATTTAGGATTTAAAATTTGAAGTTGAAAATAACTTAAAAAATAAATCATGGGGATTATAATGGTTCAAAAATTGATAATCGATGATATAGCACATTCTAATGGATTATATGCCACAAGCCCTAAATTAAAGGTAATATTTTCAATTATATCATTATTTGTAGTTTTAGTATTCAATTCTCCAAGTATTTGTATTTTAATGGCTATTTCAATGATTTTTTTAACAATTTTTAAAGCAAAAGTTCCTAAAGGAATATACTTCAAATTACTATCAATTCCCGTGTTATTTGGGATTTTTTCACTGATATTCATGACAGTATTGTTGGGTTCCGATGTTTGGTTCAGTTTGGATGTTGGAACTATTTCAATCCCGCTATACGCTGATGGTTTTAGTTTAGGATATCATGCTTTATTTAGGATGTTTGCAGGAGTTACTTGTACGCTATTTTTAGCGCTAACTACTCCATTTACTCAGCTATTGACCGTTTTAAAAGAGTTGAAAATACCGGAAAGTGTCATAGAAATTACGATGTTAGTATACCGATATATATTCATATTAATCGATGAGGCGCTTTTGATAGAGCACGCCCAAAAAACTAGATTTGGATATTCAGGATTTAAGAATACATATAAGTCACTTGGAACACTTGCAGGTGTGATGCTAGTACGTTCTTTAGACAAAGGCGATAATCTATACACTACAATGTGCTCAAGGGGTTATAATGGGAATATTTACCATTTTGGAGAAGAACAACCTGTCCAAAAAACTCAAATATTTGGAATATTCTTATTTGAGGGAATTATTATCTCTTTAGGGTTATTACCGTCATTAATATTGTAAATTATTTAATTATATAATTATTAATTAAGTATAATTGTTACCTTATTTTTTATTTTTATTTTTATTTCTAAAACTGAAATATCATATTTTTTATATTATAATACTTTATTATTACTATTAGTATTACTATTATTAAAATTTAAATTATAATCACGATTTTAAATCATTATGGTGATAAATTGCCAATTCTTGAAGTAAATGACTTAATTTATAAGTATCCCGACGGAACATCTGCCTTAAAAGGAATTAACTTTAAAGCAGAAGAAGGAGATATGATTGCAATTTTAGGACCTAACGGCGCTGGCAAATCAACCTTATTTTTACACTTTAATGGAATTTTAAAGCCCAAAGAGGGAGTTGTCAAAGTTAAGGAAAAACCGATATCATACAAAAATAAAGATTTACTTGAAGTTAGGAAAACTGTCGGAATAGTATTCCAAAACCCCGATGACCAACTTTTTGCCCCTACCGTTGCTCAGGATGTTGCATTTGGTCCGATGAATTTAGGATTAGATAAAGAAGAAGTAACAAAACGGGTAAAAGAAGCCTTAAAAGCCGTAGATATGGAAGGTTATGATGAAAAACCGCCTCATCACTTGAGTGGGGGTCAAAAAAAGAGAGTGGCCATTGCAGGAATATTAGCAATGAAACCCGAAATAATAGTTCTTGATGAACCTACTGCAGGTCTTGACCCACTCGGTGCTTCTCAAATCATGCGATTGCTTTATGAATTAAATAAGCAAGGTATTACAATTATAATATCAACTCATGACGTTGATTTAGTTCCTGTTTATGCCAATAAAGTTTATTTAATAAGTGATGGAAAAATTATAAAAAATGGAACTCCTAAAGAAATATTTAACGATACAGAAGCTATCAGAAATTCAAAATTAAGATTACCGCGTATATCTCACCTATTGGAAATACTAAAACGTGAAGATAAATTAAATATTGATATGAGTTATACAATTGGGGAAGCCCGCGTAAATTTGTTAGAATATATGAACAAAAGTGAAATTAAAGGATAATAAATATAATATGTTAAAAATAATATAAATATAGAATAAATATGGTATAAAAATTAATAGAAATATAATAATATTATAAAATTATTAATATAAAATGAGGGATTTTATGCATACCAAAGTACAAAATATTAGATATGCAGTAGTATCTATTAGTGATAGTAGATATATGGAAAAATTAAGGGGTTTAACTGTCGAAGACGGTTCTGGAATATTATTAAGCGATGAATTAAACGCTGAAATATATGAATTAATCCCAGATAATCCTGAAATGATAAAAGGACTTATAGAACATATTATAGATTATTCAGACGTTGAATGTATTGTTTTAACTGGAGGTACAGGATTATCTAGCCGAGATAATACTTCAGAAGTAGTAAATGGGCTATATGATAAAAAACTAGAAGGATTTAGTATAGTATTCCATAAATTAAGTTATGATGAAGTCCAATTCTCCACAATACTTTCAAGAGCTTCAGCAGGAATATATAAGAAAAAGCTCATTTATTCATTACCCGGGTCAATTAATGCTTGTAAAACAGGTTTGAAAATAATTAAACAGGAAAGTGGTCATATTTTAGGACATATCGAATAAAAAAATTTATTTTTATTATTTTCTTATTTTTAGTTCTATTTTATTATTATTATTATTATTATTATGTTTATATTCGTATTTTATTATTTTCTAATTTTTATTACACATTTTGTATCCTATTTTACGAAGATTATTAATATTTTAAAATAGATAATATCTTAAACAATTAACTAAAAAATGTCATAGTATATTTATTTATTAAATATTAATTACGGAATATTACAATTATTGTATTACGAATAGGTGGTTTTATGTTTATTGATGGCAAATGGATACTCAGAGATGAAATTGACGTTATAAAT
The DNA here is from genome assembly GCF_017875395.1 of Methanococcus voltae. Lineage (NCBI taxonomy): Archaea > Methanobacteriati > Methanobacteriota > Methanococci > Methanococcales > Methanococcaceae > Methanococcus > Methanococcus voltae. Next base: position 61,455 of record NZ_JAGGMO010000003.1, read on the forward strand.
CCGTATGATTACAAAGTCATTGAAAAAATTACTGCAAATAGTAGGGACGAGACTAAAAATGCGATAAAAGTTGCCATGGAAAATAAGGAACATATGCACAAATTATCGGCAAACAATCGGTATAAAATATTAATGAGATTAGCAGACGCTGTTTCAAACAATAAGGACCGTTTTGTAAAGTTATTAGCGATAGATGCAGGAAAACCTGTCCGTCAAGGTCGAATAGAAGTAGACCGTAGTATTACCACACTTAGATTATCCGCATTCTATGCCAAAGAATTACGCGGAGAAACTATAAATTCGGAAAATAGACTCATATATACTAAAAAGGAACCTTTGGGAGTTGTAGGTGCAATTACTCCATTCAATTATCCCTTAAATTTAGTAGTGCACAAAATAGCGCCTGCAATAGCTACAGGGAATACTATTGTATTACACCCTTCGTCTAAGGCGCCATTATCTGCAATATTACTTACAAAGCTAATAGAAAACACCTTGAAAAAGATGAAAATACCATTAGGCGTATTTAATTTAGTTACCGGTCATGGTGAAGTTGTAGGTAACGAAATAGCCACTAATGAAAATGTTAATATGATTTCATTCACGGGCAGTGTAGAAGTAGGTCAAAATATTGCTAAAAATGCTGGCATGAAAAAAGTTGCTCTTGAATTAGGTGGCAATAATCCATTGATAGTATTGGAAGATTGCGATATTGATAAAGCCGTAGAAAATGCAGTTAGAAGCAAATTTTTAAATTCTGGGCAGGTATGTATATCAGTAGGTAAAGTTTTAGTACATGAACAGATTTACGATGAATTTATTGAAAAATTAGTTGATAAAACGCGTGATTTTAATATAGGAAATCCTCTTGAGGATAGTACCGATATGGGGCCACTCATAACTTCAGAAAATGCAGATAGGGTGGAAAACTTAATAAAAACATCTATTTCAGAAGGTGGGGAACTAATAACTGGCGGAATGAGGCGAGATTCATTAATAAGTCCTACAATAATTTCGGTTAAAGAAAATAACACATTATTGAATGTTGAAACTTTTGGACCAGTCTTACCAGTTACAAAAATTATAAATATGGAACATGGCCTAGAATTAGCCAATAAAGGCAATTATGGGTTACAAGCGGGCGTATTTACGCGAGATATAAATAAAGCCATGTATATTGCAGAAAATCTGAATTACGGCGGGGTAATGATAAATAATAGCCCCACGTTTAGACAGGAGAATATGCCTTTTGGAGGCGTCAAGAATAGTGGTTTAGGGAGAGAAGGAATAAAATATACTGTAGAAGAGATGACCGAAGATAAAACTATTGTAATTCACAATGATTTTAGATTTTAGATTTTAGGGTTAATTTTACTAATTTATTTATTATACATTACATAAAATATTAATAATTTTAAATAAAAAGACGGCTAAATAAGATATATTAAATTATCTTTTAACGATATTAAACATAGTAATATATCAATTATCTTAAACTATATTTAGTTTTAAAAATCAAAATAATTTATAAAAATATTGGTGACATTATGGTTTTAAATTTAGATTGTTTGAATGTCGAAAAAATTCAAAAATTACTAGAAAAAGGAACTTATGCAGATATAAGAGTCATTAAAAGTTGTTCTAACAACATAGTAATGAAAGATGGGGAAGTGGACGAAATATCCAGTGGAAACTACGGGGGCGTTATCGTTAGAGTGCTTGAAAATAATGGCTGGGGCTTAGCAACGTCTAACGACATAAATATGGCCAATATTGAAGAATTATTTACTAGCGCGTATAAAAGTGCCAAATTATCTGATATTCATACTAATAAGGAAGTTATAATGAAAGAAGTTCCAATAGTAAGCGATAGGATAAAAACAAAGGTTAAAATAAATCCTTTGGATATTTCAATCGAAGAAAAAAAGGAATATATGAACATAGTAAATAAAAACCTTAGCGACGAGAATAATCAAATTGTAAGCAAATCCGTTAATTATTCCGATGCAGAGGGTGCTTCTTTACTCCTTACAAGTGAGGGAACATGTATTGAAAGTGAAGGGATAAAAACACTTATGAGAATGATGGCAGTTTCAAAAGGGGAATCTTTACAATTTGCATTTGATAAATCAGGTGGCGATGGTTTTGAAGCCATTTCTGAAGATAATTTAGAAGAAAAAAGTATAAAAGTCAAAGAAAGAGCTTTAAGATTACTTAGTGCAAAACCTTGTCCAAAAGGAGAATTTAACGTAGTTTTAGACCCTGAATTAGCGGGAGTATTTATACACGAAGCGGTTGGACACGCTACTGAAGCGGACTTGGTTTTATCCAATGATAGCGTATTTAAAAATAGAATAGGAGACGTAATCGGTAGTGAAGAAGTAACTGTTATTGACGACCCTACAATTGAAGGTTCGTTTGGATTTTATAAATACGATAATGAAGGTGTTAAGGGAACAAAGTCAACACTTATTGAGAACGGTGTTTTAAAAGGGTATTTGCATTCAAGAGAAACTGCAGGAAGACTCGGTATGGATGTAACAGGTAATTCTAGAGCTCAAGCACTTAATAAGCCTATCGTAAGAATGAGTAATACATACATAAAGTCTAAAAACTGGAAATTCGACGAATTAATCGAAGATACCAAAGACGGTATTTACTTAATTGGCTCTAGAGGTGGACAGGTCGACACAGGTAAAGGTTTATTCCAGTTCAACTCCGTAGAAGCATTTATGATTGAAAATGGAGAATTAACCACGTCACTCAAAGATGCAGGACTTAGTGGCGAAATTATGTCAATTTTACATGACGTAAATGCCGTTACAGATGACTTCTACCTTAGCAAAGGTTACTGTGGAAAAGGAGGTCAAAGTGTACCGGTAGGAGACGGTGGCGGTTTTATAAGAACCAAAACCACTTTGTGTTAAGTTATTCGGTATAATGTATAATATATAATAAAATAGCTATTTTTTAATTTTTTTTTATTGTATTAATTATATTTCTGTAAAAATAGAATATATTTAAAAATAAAATTTTAAGAGTTTAATATAGAGTTTATTATAATCTATAATTTATAATTTATAATTTTTCACATCTATAGTATATTTAGTTCCTTTTTGGAATAATCCGCATGAAGAGCCTAATTTTAAATTCATTACGGTATTTTCAACATCGTTTACCATTATAGAACCCATGTGCGTTATTTTTGTTCCTTCCAATAATTCAGGGTGCATTTGTGCCGTAGGTCCTGTTAAAACATTTATTTTAGAATTTACCGCCCTATCTAATACCATGTCGATTGTATCGTTTACCATGGTTGAGCCAGTTATAAATAAAGCGTCCATTTCTGGCAATAACCTATATTCAAACGTATCCATTAAGAAACCACCTGAACAACATGAGCCACCTCTATCAAAAACATAGATATTGTAGTCGCCTTTTTTTTTCAATTCATTTGCAATAGGTGCTATATTTCCAATAAATCCTATGTTTTTTACACCATCTAAGTTTAATATAACTTCTACGGCATCCTGTTTCTTTAAATCCTGTGCCATTATATAATACTGCGAAATTGCATTTATAGCAGAAATACCCAAAGCTCTGTCAGTGTATGAAAAACTTGAGACTTTTTCTAGTAAATCATATAAATCTGGTGTTTTGTTCTCCAACTTATTACAGGAGCCCCCCTCATTTAATGTCATACCTGCCCCCAAAACCTCTTTAGAAGTTCCGTCAGTTTTAACAAACTCTAAAACCGTATAAGCGTAAGGTATTCCTAGTGCAAAGTCCTTTAAGATTACTTCCTTTAAATTTCCGCTTTCTATGTCTTTTTTTATTAAATTTATTGCTTTTTCTTTCATTTGTTCTACAATCATAGTGCCACCCAGGGGATTTATAATTAAATATGTCACATATGTATTATTATATATTTTATTTCCAAATTTGAGTTTTGATTTAATTTGATTTAATTTAATTTAGGTTAATTAATTTAGTTAGTTTAGTTAGTTTAATTTTGATTTTAAGTTATATTTTACTTTAGATCATCCTAAAGTAATTGAATTAGATTATTAATTATTAATTATGAAACTAATATACATTAATATCAATATTTAATTAATATCGGTTACATATAAGAGTTACGAAATGAATTCGTTAAAAAAATACATGGGGGTATTTATATATTCGGAATCACAATCTTTTTATTGTTGTATTGGAGTATATCAGTGGATAATCCATAAATATCCATGAAAGTATCCCTATTAAGTAAATCCTGACCGCCACTATTTACTATTGTTCCGTTTTTCATTGTAAATATCTTATCTGAAAAATATGTTAAATTAGGGTCATGTAATGAGAATAAAATTGTTTTTTCATATTCTTTTGAAATTTTTTTGATTACATCCAATATTAATACTTGATTTTTAAAATCTAAAAAACTCGTTGGTTCATCAAATATCATAACTTTGCTATCTTGAATTAAAGCCCTTGCAATCATTACCAGTCTTTTTTGACCGCCACTTAATGATAAAAAACTTTTGTTTGCCAAATGCTCAATTTGTAACTTATTTAATGTTTTATACACTAATTCTTCATCTTCGATAGTTGGACCATTGAAAAAGTTAACATAGGGATTTCTGCCCATTAATAATATTTCAAATACTGAATAATTAAAATTAATGCTAAATTCTTGTGCGGAATAAGTTATGAGTTTAGAACGTTCTTTGGGATTTATCTGAGATATTTCTTTATTTGCTACCTTAACATTACCGGTGTAATTCAATAAACCGGTGATACATTTTAATAAAGTAGATTTTCCTACCCCATTCTGTCCTAAAATACAACCAACTTCGCCCTTTTTTAATTCTAAATTACATTTATCCAATACATTGTGGTTTTCGAATTTATAGTTAAAATTAACATTTGAAACGTCTAGCATTAGTTTTTTTGCCATATTAATCATCCCACCATTGTCTGATATTAATTTAGTATTTTAATAATTATGAGAATTTAGAAGTTTAGAAATTTAGAAGTTTATAAATTAACAATTGTTGATAAAATCAAAATTAAAGCTTATTTTGATTTCTAATCAATATTTTTAACAGTATTGGAACTCCGATTATTGAAGTCATGACACTTAATGGTAATTCTGAAGGTGTTAAAGAACGCGCTATAGTGTCACATATTAACAACAATGACGCTCCTGTGAACATTGATGCAGGTATTAAACGTCTATTGTCTACACCTACAACTAAACGAGCTATGTGTGGACTTACCAATCCAATCCATTGCACCATACCTGCCATTGCAGTAGCGGAAGAAGTCCCAAGTGTTGCAAGTAATATTATAATTACGGAGTATTTTTTAACATTTAAACCAAGAGATTTGGCGTTTTCCTCGCCCATTGATAATATATTAAATTGCCATTTTAAGAGGTTTAAACCAATTATACATATTATTAAAGGTATTACAGTAATATAAACATCATCCCAACGGATACCAGTAAAACTACCCAATAACCAGTATGTAATTGCTTGTAGTTTGTCAGTTGGGTTTGCAACGTATTTTATAAGTCCCACACCTGCGGAAAATAGTGCGGAAACTGCGATACCTGCCAAAACCAAGTTTATAATGCTGGATTCGGATTCAGTTCTTAAACTACCATTTAATTTTTTCCCTACAGTATATGTCAATGCCATTGCTACGATACCAGACAAAAAGGCGGATATCTGTATTGCATAAGGGTTGTAAGATATCAAAAGAATTGCCAAAACAGCACCAAACGCTGAACCACTTGTTACACCTAATATATTAGGTCCTGCCAAGTAATTTTTAAATAAATTTTGTAATGCCACCCCAGATAATGCTAAACAAGCTCCTGACAGCGAAACTGCTATTAATCTAGGTAATCTTACATTTAATAAAATATTTTTTGCTAATGAATCGGTAAATATACTATTTGGTTCAAACCAAAGTCTTCCAATAAATAATGATAAAATGAAAGAAATTATAAAAATTAAAGGAAATAAGGTTAAAGTATAATTAATTTTTTTAGTATTTTCTGATTTACCACCCAAATTAAGTGCAATAAGTAAATAATTAATAAATTTAAATTCCTTTGAATTTTTGGTAGATAATTTCTTCATTTTTTCCATATTTATCACTTAATTAATTGCGTCTCCGACAATTTTTACTTTGGAAATTTGTTCTGGAGTCATATCGTATACGTCAACATATTGTTGCATTGCTTCGTCTTTTAATGAAACGTTCATAACTTCAGGGTGGATAACTTTTGCAGTCCACATTAAACCCAATGTAAATTTAGGGCTTAATACATCCCATGAATCCCCATCGTTTGGCATTCCATAAACTTCACCGTTTTTAACAGCGTTTATCTCTTTCCATCCTTCGTCGTTCATTAATTGATTTTTAGCATCTATTGATGAGAAATCTCTCGTATAGGTAATGATAATAATTTTATCAGGATTCCAATTTGAAATTTGCTCTACGTTTACGGGCATTTTACCAGTTTCAAGATCTTTTGAAACACTTACCCCACCTGCAATGTCTACCATTTCATTACCCCAGAAATCTCCCCCTGGTGTCCAAAATGAGTTTTTCTTAGCACTGTGTGCCAATACCAATACTTTAGGTTTTTCGCTGTCTTTTACAGTGTCTTGAATATATTGGATTTTACCTTTATAGTAATCGATTAAATAATCGGATTTTTCGGATTTATTAAACATTTTACCCATATTTGATAATAATTTGTAGTAATTAGGTACTGTTTCAATATCTACAAAAAATACAGGTACATCTAAACTGTTCAATTGTGTGTATATACCATTCTTTTCGTTCCAGTATGGTGCAAAAACGACGTCAGGATTAGTTTTCTTAATTTCCTCTACGTTTTCCGTGTTTACTTGCGCCATATCGTCGAAATTAGGGTTTAATATTCTTAAAAATTCGTCACTACCCATTATACCCTTACCTGCTTTAAGGGTGTCTTGAGCATCCAATGAATATATTACAGCGGGTACCATTCCATATGTAGAAACTACACTATTACAGGGGTAATTTACAGTTACATTATTGTTTAAACCATCTAATAATGAAATAGTTGAAATTTTAGTGATTTCGTTACCTTTTACACTTGTATTATCGGTAGTATCAGTTTGTGTAGTAGTACAACCAGACATTGTCAAGATAACGCATAAAAACATTGTCAATATAATAGTTTTTAAAGTCTTTTTCATATTTTTATTTAGTTTCATAAATACACCATTTTATATTTTATAAAGAAACTCCATATTATAGGATATTTAGCATTTAAACCAAAAATTGTAATATATTATAATTACATTTGAACTAATAAATTAATATATAATAATTACAGTAATTATATTATGTTAATCTCCTATATAAATATAACAACTTTTGATTACATCATAAAAATAGATTAAAAATTGAAAGGCATAAACAATTACAAAATAACCTTTAAATCGATAAATAAATACAAATATTGTGCTAAAAATAGAATTTAAAAAATAGTAAAATTGGATAAATAACTAATTACTAATAACTAATAACTAATAACTAATAACTAATTAATAAGTAAATAGTAAGTAAATAATCTATTATTCCATTAAACTTAATTTCTTAACTTTATTATAGAAATTACTTCCCTTTACAAAGTAAGTATACGAATTTGATTTCCTAAACGTAATTTCATCGCCTTTCGACAATAAACCTTCTTCTTTACTACCATCAACCACAACCATTGCGGATTTTTTCATCACTTTGAGCTTTATTTCAGAATTTCCGTCTACAACGAGTGGTCGGGAAGATAACTTAAATGGGCATATTGGTACTATGATAAAAGCGTCTACAGTCGGTTCTATAATTGGCCCACCTGCGCTTAATGAATAAGCTGTTGAACCATTTGGAGTTGAAACTATAATACCATCTGCACGAACATTTTCTGCCAATATACCGTTTATATAAACCTCAAAATCCATTATCTTCGCAGGATTATTGGTTGTAATAACCACCTCATTTAAGGCGTCAGATATAAACTTCTGTTTATTTGAGTCATTACTATTATCAGCTTTATTAACTCCTTTTAAACCGTAATTTATAAATCCTGACAACTTGGTACGCTTTTCAATTGTATAATTACCATTTAATACACTGTCAATTGCATTGTAAACGTCTTCTTTTCCAAATTCAGTTAAAAATCCTACTGTACCCATATCTACGCATATTATAGGTATTTCATTACCTTCGATCAATTTGGAAGCTCTTAATACGGTTCCATCACCGCCTATCGATATAATATGAGAAATATCCTGTACTTCATCCATTAAGGTAGCATTTAGCCTATCTTTAAGTGCATTATGGATTCCTTTATCCAATTTATAATCTATCCCCTTATTTTCCAAATATTTAACGGTATTATATGCCACATTTAAGGATTCTTCGTTATCATGTCTAGAAATTATTCCTATTTTAGTAGGCTTTAACCTCCATTTGTTTCCAAAGGTACCAACTAATTTCTTGTGTAAATCTTTATTAGAGCATATGAATGAGCTTTTTTCAGCGATGTCTAACCTTAAATTCATTGGCATTCCATTTTTAGTGGTTATTTCGCCACCTGCTTCTTTTAAAATTATGTAACCTGCTGCCATATCACATAAACGAGTTGTTTCGTTGACATTGATATATGCGTCAAGAGAACCTCTTGCTACGTAACACATTTCTAAAGCTATGGAACCAAATATCCTTATTCTCCTTATTTTACGGTCTTTTATGAAATTTAATGTTTCAGATGATAAACCATATGCAAATACACCCATAGAAGAGTCTTTTAAATTTTTAATATTGGAGATTCCGATTTTTCTTTTTTCGTTTTCTTTGCCATTTTTTAAAACATAAGCTCCTTTGTCCTTTTCTGCGTAATAAGTGTCCCCAGTGGATATGTTTTTCACAACCCCGATGCTTAAATCATTTATTGTAAAATTTTCTTTTACAAATTCCTTTAAAATTTTATTCAAATTTTTTTGGTATTCCTCTAATTCCCCACCAGTGTTATCAATACTAGTTAATTTTTTGATTTTTTCCATTTTATCGTTGCTAATTTTACCCATTGCTAACGAAACTGAATATATGGGAATATCATTCAAAGCATTATACGTACCGTCGATTGGATCCAAAATTACAATATATTTAGGTGTTCCCCTACCAATTACCTTAAAACCTATCTCTTCGCTGATTAAGATTGCAGAACAGAACTTTTCAAGGGAACTTATAGCGATATTTTCAGCTATCAAATCTATTCTTTTAGTAGGTGTTCCATCAGCACCTATTTTCACGATTTCGTTGGATTTTTCCCATCCGATTAACGGGCGAATACTTCTTTCCAAATTTTCTGTTACCTTTATTGCCATTTTAAGCATTTCTTCAGCCATTCTTTTCACCCATGTGATACATATAATATTATAAGATCGTTATTTTCATATTACATACGAATATAGGTATAAATTACGAATGTAAATTTATGAGTTTAATTATGTAATTATACTCATATAATATTATTTAATTAATTTACAAATATCGCTAAATTTAAGATATCAAGTAATAAATAATACTAAAATCAATACTTAATTTAAATGATATATAAATTAATAAAAAAAATAAGATAATAATATAATAAGATAATAAAGGAATAAAATAATAAAATAATAAAATAATAGGTGCTAATATGCTTATTATGCTTGTAGGATTACCATCTGTTGGGAAATCTACTTTTTCAAAGAATTTATCCAAAAAACTCATTGAAAACAATATTGACAATGTTATATTAGGAACGGACTTAATTAGGGAAAGTTTTCCCATTTGGAAGGAAAATTACGAAGACTATATAAAAAAAATGAACACTTATCTCATAAGCAAAGCTTTAGAAGAAGGATTTACCGTAATTGTAGATGACACTAATTATTACAACTCTAAAAGAAGAGATTTGACACACTTGGCGAATTCAAAAGATAAAAATTGCATATCTATCTATTTGAAAGCTCCATTAGAGGTTTTACTTGCTAGGAACATAGAAAGAGGAGCTAAAATCCCTAATTCAGTTATTGAAGATATGTATTTAAAATTTGACGAAATGGGTACAAAATACAAATGGGACAAACCAGATTTGGAGATAAATACTCATTTGGAAGATATAAATTTTGATGAAATAGTTGATAAAATTATTAAATTAGATAATGAAAAATCAAGTATTAACTGCAAGTTTAAATCTAAAGATATTGAAAATTCTGATAACAATGATAATTATAATTTTAAAAATAAATTAGATGTAGAAACTAGACATATTGTAGGCGAATTTATCAAAAATAACAAGAATTTATCAAAAGAGAATATTAAAAAATTATCAAATTACCGTAAAAACTATATTAAAAATTTAAAAGATATTGAAAAAGACGAAATAAATATAAAAAATGAAAGAGAATTTAATGAATATTTACTAACACTTTTGGAAAAATTTAAAAAAGAAATAAAAAAAGTTATTTAATTTACTAAATTTAAATAAGCTTCTTCTGCTTTTTCATAAACTTTATCTTCATCCATTGTTGTCATTTTTCCATTTTCTAAAACTATTTTTCCGTTGATTATAACAGTTTCTACGACGCCGTTGAATGAATATGCTAAATGCGAAATTATATTCTTATTAGGTATTAACGTAGGATTTTTTAAATCCAAAATTACTAAATCTGCCCACATACCTTCTTTTATTTCTCCGGAGTTATAGTTTAAAGCTTTACTTGCATTTTTAGTCGCCATGTTTAAAACTTCAGATACTTTTACAACAGTTGAATCTTGTTGAACTCCTTTGTGGACTGTTGCGCAAGCTTTTATACTTTCGAACAAGTTTAAATTGTTATTACTTGCACATCCGTCGGTACCTAATGTAACATTTATATTGTTTTTTAAATATGTTGGAATTGGTGCAATTCCCGAACCCAATTTTAAGTTGCTGAGAGGGTTGTGTGAAACGTAGATATTTTTGTCTTTTAAAATATTTATTTCATTATCCGATAAGTGAACACAGTGTGCTGCAACTACATTTATATCGTCAAATACACCTAATGAATTTAAGAATTCGAAAGGTCTCATTCCTGTTTTTTCTTTTATTTGTCTTATTTCATCTTCTGTTTCATTCATATGGATATTCATAGGAATGTTGTGTTCTTTTGCTAATTCATGAGCGTGTTGCAATAAGTCTGCTGAACATGTATAAGGTGCGTGAGGACCTACTGCTGCATTTATAAGCCCATTTCTATTATGTGCTTTTTCTAAGGAGTTCAAAACATCTTTTTGTGCCCTTATTTCGGTTTGTTTTTTTTCCTCATCACACAAGTCAATTAATCCATAGGATAATGTACATCTCATATTTGCAGTTTCTACGGCTTTTATGATAGAGTCTGTGAAAAAGTACATATCATTGAATGCAACAGTTCCGGTTTTAATCATTTCCATACATCCAAGCATGGTGCCTGCATAAATTATCTCGTCGTCCAATTTAGCTTCTAATGGCCAAATATGATTACCTAACCAGTCCATTAATGGTAAATCATCCGCTACCCCCCTAAATATTGTCATAGGTATGTGGGTATGGGTGTTTATCAAACCAGGCATTATTGCTTTTTTAGTACCGTCGATTACTATTGCACCTTCGGGTGTTTTAAGTTGTCCTGCGTCGCATACTTTGGTTATTATGTTGTTTTCGATTAAAATATCTGATTTTTTACATTTTTGTGGTTCTTCAAAATTATTCAAAACTAATATATTTTTAATTGCTATCATATTTTCCCTACGCCTTATAAGTTACTTTAAGATTTAAAATTAAGATTAAGATTAAGATTAAAATTTAAAAGAATGATTTATTAAAAAAATTTATTTAATTTATTTAAGTATTATTAGTTTAGGTATTATTATTAGTTTATTTGTATTTAGTAATTTAGTTATTTTACCGATACTTATTGATTTGGAGCTTTTCTGCCTCTTTGTATCAATTTTTGTCTTTTTTCAATTTGTTGAGCTCTTTTTTCCAAATCTGCTCTTATATTTGTTATTTCTTGATTTAATTTTGCAATGTGCTGATTTATTACATCTTTTGTTTTTTGTAACTCTTCGATACTGTGTTTAAAGTCATCTGCGGCACTTTCCACGTCTTTTTCCATGAATATATCTGAAGCTACTGCTACAATTACTTTTCCCGGTGTTTTAACTTCTGCTTTTACAAAAGCTCCACCACCTAAAGGTATAATAATCTCACCTTCAGTATTAGTAGCATACATTGAATCAATACCTTTTTCAAGTTCTGATATCATTACTTCAATACCTGATGATTCTTCTTGTAATTTTTTTACTTGTTCTCCATAAACATCTAATGCCATGAATTGATTTTGAGTTTCTTGATTTTGCATAGTTTCACCGCTAATATAATTTATACATAGTATGTTTTACATTTATTTATCTTATGCTATTGAAGTACTATGAATTACTATTAAAATACTAATATTAAATTATTATCTTATTAAATCATACTTTATGATTATTTGACATTTACATATTTATTAATATTTATTTTTTCAAGTTATTTGCATTTGTAATTAAATTACTATGGTATTTGTTTATTTAACTTTGCATTTAAAATGAAATAATAATCGAATAGTTTATAAATTATCAATCCATATATTTGTATAAATTATAATTATTAATAATTATAAATAATAAGTATAATTAATAATTATATATTACGTGTTACATAATATCATTACATCAAACGTATGGTTATATTATCAAAGTATCAGTGTTAACTCTCTCGTAAATTTTGTTAAAAGGTGTTATAATGAAGTTATTGAGTATTTTCGAATATATTTTAGTTATGATAAAAGCAATAGCAGAGGCTTGGGTGGATGTATTTAAAAGATGTACGAATAACCAAATAAATCCCGAAATAATGGATATCGAAACTGAAATAAACAGTTTATACGGTCAGGTTTTATTAGCTTGTAGTATCACCATAACTCCAGGTACTTTAACTATTGATTTAGACCATGATTCAAAAACTTTAAAAGTAGCTTCAATAAGCCCTAGAAAAAAAGACGAAATAATACCTTTTGAAAAATATATTAAAAATATATTCGACTAAATTTAAAATAATATATTCGATTATAATTTAACATTTTTTTTACATTTGCTATATTTTTATATTTTTATATTTTTTTATAGTTATTTTTTTATTGAACAAACCAATTTGGGAATTCATATAATTTATAACCGCCTAAAGGTCCAGGTTTTGTAGTTATTCCAAATCCCAATTTTCGCAAGTCATTTATTCTGTTGTGTACAGCAACTCGGCTATCTCGTTCAATATAATTCTTTAAGTATTCTCCAGAAATATATTGTGAATTTTTGGATAAAATACCTTTAGTTCGTAATATTTCAATAATTTCAGTACTTGATAATCCATTCTCAGACATTTCTTCACAAAAGTCATTAATATCTAAAAAAACACAAAGAATTTTAAAATGACCCAAATCTAGTTTTAAATTAATTTCAAAAGCTTTTTCAAGAAAAGTCCAAAATTCAAGCTCTCTTTTCTTATGTATCTCTAATTTATTCAACATTAAACAACACCAAAAGTTATACAGTCAATATACCTTACACTTAGCCATAGGTATGGCCATGTTTGAATAAAAATATAATTAATAAGTAAATTAAGTATTAATGGCTATTTATAAGTATTGTCAAAAATTATTAAATATGATTTAACTTATCTTTAATTAAAAATTAAAAGAAGAATTTAGTTTTTTTAACATCTATTAAATTAATATTGTATTAAAAATATTATACGTTATAACTTAAGTTATTGTAACATAACTTTATTTTCGAACTGAAACCTTATGACTTACCTTACGAGCTACGGCAATTTCACCTATTTTTATTAAACCTGTGAAAAATTTCTCTAAACCGCCACATGCCCAAATAGCTTGCCCAAATGTAGATTCTTTAATTCGCGACTCGTATTCTTTACCCGTTATTCGTTCCCCAGTTATTTGTTTCGTTACAATTGCTGCGGAATCCATTAATTCATCCCATGAAATACCCTTTAATTCAGCATTTAGTGATTTAAATATGTTGTATACGGGTATGTCGTACATTTTTGCCAAAGTTTTAGTTATATCGCAATTTCTGACTAAACCCACTAATGTACCATCATCCGCTAAAACAGGAATACTAACAACTTTATGTTTTACGATTTTTAAAACTGCATTTTTTGCAGGTTCTTCTTTATTTAAAACAATTATAGTATCCAGTTTGTGCATAACATCTTTTATTAGTATTTTTTTATCATCTACGACCAATAAATCAATTGAATTTACCCAGCCTACTAATTTATCCGTTCTATCAATTATCGGCGTACTAAATTTTTTACGATTGTGCATAATTTTTGAAACGACTTCTACAGTATCCTCAGGATATACCTTTATAAATTTTGTGTCCATTAATGCTTTTACTTTCATTTTACGCCTCCAACATAGAAAATAAAATTAATTTGTAAACCAATTAATAATTAATCGATTAATCAGTTTTAATTATGACTAATAAGTAGTATCATAACTATTTGATTAAGATGTTTTAAATATAGTATTATGAGATGCAGTTATAAATATATTTGTAAATTATAGGTTATAATTTATTTGGTTTAATATTTTCAATAATGTAATAATGGATAAATAAAAATTATATTTTAAAAAAACTTTAAATTGTAGGGTAATTAAGTTATAATTAAATTTTTAGTATTATTTATTAATTATTTTAGATATTGCAGATACTGGACAATTTTTTTCACAAATACTGCAATGTACGCAGGTTTTTCCATCGATTTCAATTTTTCCATCGTAAGATATTGCAGATACGGGACATAAGTCATAGCAAACCATACAATCGATACATTTATCGTTATTTACCACAAATTCGTCTTCAAAGTTAATATCGCTTATTTCGTAGTCCACTTTTATTGCGTCAACAGGACATACTTTCTCACAGGCTGTACAACCCATACATAAGTCCTCGTTTACGTCGATAGATACTTTTCTTTCGACTTTAATAGCTTTAGGGGCACAAAAACGCTCGCAGATTGCACATTTTATACACTTATCCATATCTAAATTATGTTTTACCAATTTTATTTTACGGTGTTCTACAGGCATTTCCTCAATATTATAAATAACGTTTTCCTTATCGTCATCCAAAAATGCTTCTCCCTTTAAAACTTCTATTGCCCCCACAGGGCAAGTTTTAGCACAAATTTCACATTTTATACACTTTTCAGGGATTATTTTTGCAGAATTTTTTAAATTTGGTTTTTCAATTGCGTCAACAGGGCACGCCTCTAAGCATAACTCACAATGTACACACTTTTTAGGTTGGATATATAGGTTTTTTTGCAAAGGAATTTTTAAACCATCTGTTAATTGACCCTTAATTTCCTCTTTAGTGTACTTTAAATCTTTAGAAATTACATCCACTAATTCATCAACAGGTTTTTTAATTTTTATCATATATTCACCCAAGGATAATAATATATTACACCTAACAATTTCTACATAACTTATACGAATAAATATAAACCCTAATTAAAATTTAAAAGTAATTAATAATAATTAATAAGAATTATAATAAACTTATAAATTTAGCTAGTTACTTGTTTAATTACATTTATATTTCATTAATCGTATGTAATTGCACTTGCAGGGCATATTTGACCACAGTGTCCGCATAAAACACATTTTTCGGTGAATAACATCCTATTTTGACCTTTATCGATATCTATTGCATCAAAAGGACAATTTTTTAGACAGATATTGCACATTATACATTTTTTTGTGTCATAGTTTAGTATTTTATGCTTTTCGTGGCTTTTTTTAATTTTAAGCTCATTATTTTTAATTTTAAGCTTTATTTGTGTAAGGGATATGGCATCAACGGGGCATTCAGATATACAAGTCCCACAATGTACGCATTTTTCATTTATTATAGAATTTTCTGGAAAATTTAAATCTATGGCATCAACAGGGCATACTTCAGCGCATCTATTGCAAAATACGCATTTTTCACTGTCTATATCGATATAACTCTTAATATATTGATTACTTAAGTTTAAATCGACATTTAAATCTCCAAAATATTTTTTTAAAATTTCTGATGACATAGTAACACCAATTGCAATTTATGAAATATATTATAAATTTAATTCTTCTTTACCTTTTTCAAGAATTTCATCCTTTGCAATAACGTAATTTTTAGCATAATCTTCCAAATCTTTTTCAATCAATAGTTGGAAATTATTTCTAACAGAGCGATATTTACTTAATTTTTCAGATTCTAACGTTTCAGGGAAATCTATTGCATCTACAGGACATTCTCTGTGACACAAACCACACCTTACGCAATAATATGGGTTTATATAAGGCATATTGGTCTCCAAAGATATGGATATAGCATTTTCAACGTTACAAGCTTTACTACAGATTCTACAGCCGATACATTTGTCTTCATTTACAATATAGCAGTTTTCTGTATTTAAAGTCTTTTTTACTACCTTCCCAGTTCTAATTGCCATAGTAGGGCATACTTCAATACACAAACCACATTTTACGCATTCTAAAACTTCTAAGGTATCCAAATCTATTTTTCCAGGACATACATCGGTACAATTATTACATTTGATACAAAGACTTGGCACAATCCTTGGAATTTCATCTATAGAATCAGGGCGATATTCTTCAGCTACGATAATATGTTTAATATCGCTAATAACTCCGTTATCGACTGATACGTTGTTTTCTTCGTTATTTTCTACATTATCGTTATCATTAGTATTATTTTTAAAAGTTTCATATTTTATTTTTTTACTCTTCTTTAAAAACTTTAAATTTTGAGCTCTATTTATTTTTTCAGATAAATTATACTCATTATAAACCTTTATTGCGCCTTCTACAGGACAAACAGTTGCACAACGATTACAACCTACACAATCATTGGTTTTTATCCTGTAAACGTTATTATCATAAGTTATTGCATTAACAGGGCAAGTTCTCTTACAACTATCACATTTTACACATAATTCATCGTCGATTCTGTAGTTGTTTATTTTTGGCACAGTCCAATTATATTCTTTAGCTTCTTTTCGTAAAGTACCTTGCTCTAAAACTCCTGTTGGGCAAGTTTCTACACAATTACCGCAAGATATGCAAGAACCTGGGAAAAAAACCGGTAAAACTTTATCATATTCTTCAGAATACTTCATTTCAATGGCTTCAGAGGGGCAGGATTGATAACAACCATTGCAACTTATACAATTGTCTGGTTGATCAATGATTACCGGAATTTTTCGGTATCTTTTTGGCGGTATGTACGCTTCTTTCTCTGTTTTTGCGTTTGCAAATCTTTTTAACCATTTTTTCCTTACAAATTCGTAAAGATACCAGATTGAAGATGACATAATACGATTCCCTAACACTTTTATAAATATATGATGATTAGATGATTATATGATAAATAATAAGTAAATTGTAATTTAATATTAATTAAACACTTGATTAATCAACTATTGAATAAAATTTGCATGATATGTATTATTTTTAAGTTTTTATTAAATTTTATTAAATTTTATTATTATATTACTATATTATTTATTAATATATTATTATATTACTTTATTATTGTATTTTTATTAAAAGTCTTTATAATTGGTAGTTTTACCAGTTATTACATCTTTTAATACGATTGTTCTTTCAGTGCAGGATACACAAGGGTCTATTGAGGTATAAGTAGCTACAGCATCAGGAACTGTTGGACATGTTTTTAACATGTATTTGTAAGCTTCTAGATTCATTACCGTAGGGGTCCTAATAATTATTCTTTTGATTATTCCGCCTTCAGTAATTGCTATTTTATAATAAACTTCACCCCTGTGGGCTTCGTTTCTATATTCCCCTTCTGCTGCGTGAATAATGGCTTTATTACGTACAGGTCCTGAACATTCTTGGTACATAGTCAATGCTTGCCTTATTAAGTCAATACTGACTAATACTTCTTCGTGTCTTACCATCATCCTAGCAAAATTATCGCCTTCGCTTCTCCAGCACGGTTTAAACTTATACTGCTTATAAAGGTCAGATCTAAGTCTCCAGTCACTTTCAGGAATTCCCGAAGCTCTTGCGACAGGTCCTGCAGCCCTTGTTTTCATTAATTCTTTGTATCCGAGCTTTCCAATGTCCTTGCTCCTCAAATTTATCATAGGTCCAGATCTAAATACTTCAATGATATTGTGGATATCATCTTCGAAGTTATCAAGTTCTTTGATTATTTGGTCTATTATTTCCTTTTTTAAATCTAAACGAACCCCGCCTACAACGTTATAACCCATATTAACTCTATTACCCGTTATCATTTCTAAAAGGTTCATTACAGTTTCCCTTGCATTTAACATCCACATTGCAAGAGTTTCGTGCTCGATGGTTAAATTATAAACTGCTGCAGCGATTAAATGACTGTGGATTCTTTCTAATTCAGTTGTTACAACTCTTAGATGCCCTGCTTTTTCAGGTGTTTCAATATTACAGATGTGTTCAATACATTCTGCAAATGTTTGAGTGTGAATATAGGAGCATATCCCGCAAACTCGTTCAGAGAGGTGTATGCCTTTCATATAACTTTTTCCTTCCATTATACGCTCTATTCCCCGATGTACATACCCCATATCTATTTCGGCACCTTTTACATTCTCCCCTTCTACTAAAAGCTTTATTCTTAGAGGTTCTTTTAAAATCGGATGTACTGGTCCAATTGGTATTACGTTCATAGTATCTCCATTTAATTAAAATTGGTTATAACATATTATTGAATATTTCAACAATTGATTGATAATTAGGCTAATTATGAGAATTTAGGATAAATTATAAAATATTTTAAAAAACTTAAAATATTATTTTTATTATTTGTTAGTATCTTGATTATCTTGATTATTATCAGTATCTTGATTATTTTTATTTTTTAATTCCATTTCTTTCATCATTTTTTCTTTCATTGCCAATGCTTCTGGGGCAATTGAAACGACTGCTTCTATTATTTCAGAAGGTCTTGGAGGACATCCTGGTAATTTCGCATTTACGGGGATTATTTTATCCACAGGTCCGTAAACATGACCTTCCTTAAATATACCACAACTTAATGCGCATGCACCTACTGCAACCACTACTTTTGGCTCAGGTGTTTTTTCAAATATCTCTTTTAATCTTTCTTTCCAGGGTAAGACTACAGGTCCAGTTACTACTAAAACGTCCGCTTCACGAGGGTTGTTGTGTACATAAATACCGTATTGCTCAATATCATATCTTGGTGCTAAAGTGGATACTACTTCTATATCACAACCGTTGCAACCTCCCGTATTCACGATACAGACGTTTATAGACCGTTTTCTTGCAAAATCTTTAATCATATTACCACTTGTAATATTAATAATTATTATAGATTAATATAAATTATATGTAGTATATACTTATATAAATTAAATAAACATTATTTAACCTGTTATTTTGCTAAAATAAGTATATTTTAAACATTTTTATTTTTAATTTTCCTAATTTTATCTTTATTTTTAATTTAATTATATTAATAGTAAATTATTCTTTCATTAAAGCTATGGTCAATTTACGCCCTTTATCGAGTGCTTTTTCATAATCAATCTTATTGATTAACGTATCTTCCACAACTTTTTTTCTAATTAAGTCTGCGTCATTTTTAGAAATTATTCCTAAAAAATCAGATAGCCAGCATAAACCTAAATCAATATCCACCTTTCTGCCCAAACAACCCATTTTTGCTTGTTCAATGTAAGCATGAATCTCATATAATGAGATACCATCATAATGACTTGCAAATATTCCGACAACATCATCAATCGGTAATTTTAGGGCTCTTGCAATTGGCATAATTGCGTCTTCCATTATGTACCGATTATCCTTTATTATATTGTATTTTTGTGCTAAACTGTCCTTATCATAATTTTTATCAACATAATTGTCTTCTTCAGCCATGATTTCACCATAATTATAGATTGATTAAAATCAATGATTTGACATAACCAATTGTCATATTAATTATATAATCAATGTTAAGAAATACGCTAGCAAAGTGATTAAAATACCAGTATAAAACTCTTTTGAGCCATAACCTCCCCTCATACCTAAAGGAAATGAGAGAAATGCTATTGATAACGGCATGTATATATTAAACAATATGGCACCGAGTAAAGCTATCGATAAAGCTAATTTATCAAGTTTTTTTTCAGAATATGGACTACTGTATTTTTTGTAACTGTATGATAATCCAAAGGAAGAACCAATTATAAATGCTATTACACAGTATAGTAAATAATAAGGTACTGTAACCATTTAATCACCCTAATAACGTAAAACCTGCGTATATAAATGCTAAAAATACCAAAAACATTAATAAATGTTCCAAATTTTCTAATTTATGGGCTATTTTTAATTTAGGTATCATTAATGCAATTAGTGCTAAAGCCGTAAATATAGCCAATGCCCAGGTTACGTCAATTTGTATAGTATTCACAGATAGTACCATTAAAAATACTACTATAGATGCTAATCCAATCATATGGCCGTATTTTTTCATAATAACACCGGGTTATTTTTTTATATAATATTAGTCGGTCTTTAATTGTATATTTGATAAATTATTTAATTTATTTAAATTAGATAATTTAGTGATTTAGTAATCTAATAATTTAAAATATTATTTTAAAATTTATTTAATGAATTAATCTGTATGCTAAATCAATTAATGTAAGCGAAGCAATTGAAATTTGAATCATTACTGAATGGTGTGGCGTTAACAGTGGCGATAATGCACAGATGAATGAAACTATAAAAGTTAATACTACCATGCTTAACAGGGCTACAGCAGGATTTAACACTAAAGGTCCTAGGAATAATGCTATAAACAACCATAATAGTACGAACCAGGCTAAAGCGTCACCTATCATAATTATACCATGTAATAATCCATAATGTTCCGTCATATAACCGCTTACGATATCTTTACCTTTTACAATACCAAAAGGGCTAAAAGGAGCTTTTGAAACCACCAACACAAATAATGCAAATGCACAGAGTGGTAATTGGAAAATTAAAGGACCATTTATAACTTGGTAATTAATAATATCTCCAATCATTAAAGTGTTTGTAACTATGTAGATTATACCAACTGCTGCAAAAAGTGGCACTTCTGCCGCTGCTGAGAAAACACTTCTCACACCACCCATTTTTCCGTAAGGGGAACCACTACTTAACCCGCATCCGTGTTCAACGATTTTTTGAAGGATATATAGCCCAATCATAATTAAGAGGGACGATTGGAATATTACGGCGATAGATAGAGCACTCATCCATACCATCATATCCATAAGCGCTACAAAAACATACAACGGATTACCTGCAGTTGAAGGAAAGGTAATTTCTTTGAAGTAAAATTTAGTTGTTTGTATCAAATACTGGATTATTGGAGGTCCTGGCCTTCCTTGTATACGAGCTATCACTTTACGATGGAATCCGAGTAGGGTGCCACCTATTAAAAAAGCATATAGCGTATATGCCAAAGAATTTATCATATAACTGATAGTTTCCATAATTACCACCCCCTAAATGGAATTTTGCCCATTTCTTTCCGTTTAGTACTTGGGTTTAATAAAATTCCTATTCCATATATTAAAAATGGTGTAGATACCGCCATTCCTAAATAAGAAAACAAATCGCCCAAATTTGCCAAATAAATATATAAATAGCCTACAATTCCGATTATAAGAGCAATTATACCACTTTTGAATTCTGGAGTCAATTTCACATTTTCACCAAAATGATGAGTACTTGTAATTTTATTTGTAATTTACTTATAATATAGTTGTAATTTAAGTTGTAATTTATTCATAACTTATTTCTAATAAGTAATTTTATAAATTTTAATATTGTAAGTAGTTATTATTTTAAAGTCAATATTGTTTACAGTGATTAATTCGATAGATTAGGATAAATCTCATATATTTAATTTATTTAATTATTAATTATGATATAGTCAATAAAATTTCTACAGTTCTTATAATTATCAGCAATGATGACAAGTGTATCATAAGAATATAAGGTGCCCCGGGAGCCCTAAACATTTCTGCTTTTGCTGCATAAAATGGTGCAACTCCAGTTTCCCCAACCATGCCTATCGCATATATTGCCTTTTGGAATAATAAATCATTATTTTGTTTTGCTAACTCTAAAATTGACAAGGTACCTGATTTTGCCAATATTAAAGCTGCTGCACCGAATAAAGGTAGTGAAGAAATCATTGCTATGATTCCGTAATGGAAAGCCGCATTTAAAACCCATTCTTTTTTTACTGCTGCTACAATACCTATGTTAGATAATCCAATTACTGCCAAAAATAGGGCAAAATTGAATATGTCACAGGTTAGCATTGCGAAAGCTGTTGCAACACCACATATAACCGACATTAGTCGTCTAATCTTTAATTCATTCGGAGTTACGTAATTATACTTATCTCCAAAACTGTTAAATTGGGCTACAACTTGTTTTTCAGGTTTTGAGAAATAAACTATTATTGTAAAAATAATAGAAACAATGAAGCCAATTATAGAGAAATCAGTTACATAAAACCGGATATCGCCAAGAGGTATGATTCCGTAGAGAAATCCAGAAATTGTACTAAACACCATCAAATCACCAATAAACACTTAAAACTTAAAAAGTGTTCAATATCAACAATATATTTAGGTTATAACAATTATTTGATATTTTAATTAATATAATGTCCAATATAATGGAATATATTAATAATGAATAATTAATATTTATCAATAATTTAAGTAATAAAGGATAATTAAAGTTAAGGTTTCCAAATGTGACCTATTAGTCCTAATTTAGAACCTACCTTCAATACAAGCCCTAATGACGCAACTAAAAGGAATACGGGCCATTTTGAAGGCATTATAAAAAAGCCCAAAAAGCCCAATACCCAAAGTGCCCATGCAATACCTGAAAACGAGATAAAACCATCCCATATGTTCAAAAAGTCTGCTTTAGTAATCTGTTCACCAAGCACTCGCTTTGAAAGTAAATAATAAATTAAACCTGACGCCATTACCGCCCCGCCCGTGAAACCACTCAATATTGCCCCATATATTATTAAAATTACTGCTAAAAATTTAGGACTTGTTTCCAAAATTTGCATTTTGGTAAAATTCACGTTTAAATTGGGACTTTCTTTGATTGTAAATTCTTCTAATAACTTAACCTTTCGGGATTTTGATTTACATCGTATTTTCTCGTCAGAAATATTTTTCCTAGAAATATATATCTCTGAAACGGCCAATAATTCTGCCATACCTACAACCAAACCAGGGAGGATTAAAGCTTCAGCAAGGTCGGAACCTACAGACGCTACAATTATTAGCATAGCCAATTCAACGACGTCACTAAGTATTATCATATTTACATCCCATTTTTCGCGAGAAATGGCATATAATGAAATAACACCAACAATTATGCCTACTATTATCGAATTACTATAAAACATACTTACAATGTCGAGTGGCATTTTTACACCTAATCGTAAATCTAATTACTTGTATTCTTATCTTATTATATTCTTATTTCCTTATTTTCGTATTTTATTATTTTATTATTTTATTATTTTATTATTTTAGTAGCCTATAATATTTTAATATTTATTTAAAGAATTATTAATGGTTATTTTTTTATTTAAAATTATTTTATACTTTATTATCTATTTCTTCCATGTTTTCGTCTTCATCCCTATTCCTATTTACGTATAACCATCCAAATACCATAAATGAGATTAATAGTGTTGAGGATTCAAGTACTGTATCCATACCTCTTGTATAGTACAATATTTCATCCAATATTCCACCAGGAGTTGAAACTATGGTTGTTCCGAAATAATTAGTATTTTGAGAAATCCAAGTTGCTAAAGGGGTTAGATATGCAGTTATTTGCCCCAAAATTGGTTCATTTTCAGGATATTGAGACTTTATATTTGCAGGCTCTTCGAGAGGTATCCCACCTCTATCATAGGGTGCCAATGGCGTTTTTAAAACCTGGCTCTGAATATCTGCCTTAGGATATAACTGGTCGCTGTTAAATTCAAGGGGCATAAAAACCATTATAAATAACGACAAACACAGAAAACCTGAAAATAATCTTGAAACAGTACTTGGTTTTGAAATGTAGTTCCAAGCGTCATTTATTTTTTTCATGTTATTCCTCCGTATTTTCTACTGTTTTTATAACTGCCCTAATTAAAACCAAACCAATTGCTGCATTAACTGCTAAAAAGGTCATTAATGCCAATGTATGATTATATGCAAGCAATATAAGACTAAGACCTATCGAAGGGACTTCCACATTTAGAAGTTTTTTTATGGGATCCTTTGACATTGGACCCATTACTGCCCCTATTGTGCCCAATATTAACAAAATATAACCTGTATATAAGGTATATTGCACAAGTTCCATGATATCACAATTTTAGCGAGTTTTGAGATTATATGTTTTTTATTTTAGATATTTTTAATTAAATTGATTGTTTAATTAAGTATTCGATTAATTACTTAGTCAACACAGGAATTTCTTTCGAATATCTTTTCTTATTTTTCAAAATATATTCGTATTTTACAATACCTAATAAAAGTATCACAGTTCCGATTGGTTCTAGAAGAGATGAAACAATTGCCACGTCCAAATACCTAAAAGAAACTATAAGACCTATTAAACCAGTTTCTAATAATGCAAACATTATTATTTTATTAATATTATCTGTGTGAACTATGGTACCAATACCTCCAAGCAAACAGCAAGCAATTGCGACTATAGCCAATAGTTCCATTTAATCACCAAAATCATTATTTGTGTATAATTATCCATATTATGAATATTAATGTGATTATTGTTATTATTTTAATATTATCGATAAAAATCGATTTAATTGGTAAAGAATTGATAATTATAGATATTTATTGAGTTTAAGTATTGATTTAATTTCTAATTTTAAGATATTATTTGAAAAATTCATCGTCGTCTTTTTCAAATTTATCAATATCTTGAAATTTATCTAATTCACCAATTGTATGAGCTATTGCATTACTCGATAAGGTAGCAAATACGAAGTAAATTATCGAAACTAATGCTCCCATTGGTGAATTTATGTATAGCGCAATTAGTGCTGCAATTGCAAAATTTAAACAACAAAGTATTGGCAATTTTAATGCCCTACTCTTTGTTAAAAACATCCTTGCAACACAAATTATGCCTATAAACCCTATTGTTAGAATTACTAAGCTTTCCATACTATCACACATGATGATATTTAATGTATTTATTTACTGTATCAACAATTATTCTAAGAATATTACTAATTTTTATTAAATTACTAAGATTATCAAGTTTATAAAATTATAAATTTACAAAACTTTTAAAGTTTTACCTACAGAATATAGTACTTTAGAAGCTTTTTCATGGCTTAAACCTTGTATTGTAAATATTGCAACCACCATTCCTGCAATAAAATACTGGGGTTCTACTAAACCGGTCAAACCACTTAATAAATATAGTATAAAAGTCATTGTGGTGGCTCCGATAGTTCCTGCATAACCAGTATCGTGGCATAGCCTATTTCCGATATATATCAAAAATATGGCGATTAATCCACCTTCTACGCCCATTGTGTAATAAAAGATTGAGGCCATAAGCGTACCTGCCGAAGCATCTGGTGAGCATACGATATTACCCATGAAATACCCGCCATTTAGGTTTCCACCGATTGATTGTATTTTTTTTCCAATTACATCGGCACCTTGAACACCTGGGGCCTTTGGAAGTCCAAAAATTGTATCAACAGTTACAAAATTAAACCAACATATTATAGATGCCATAAGAATATAGCCCGCTTCTAAAAGTATTGATGACATTTAAACACCCTTAATAAAGCCATTAAAAGATTTTATTAACATATTTTGAAAATATGCCGGAAATAATTCCAATAGATACTGCAACAACTACATCTATCTCGATGAATCTGTGCATTATTGCAGTTAAACCGACGGCTACGAATGGAGTGGGAAATAAAGCCGTAGATTCGAAAGAATTCATATCATAACTAATTTTTAGCTTCAATAAGTACGCAATTGTCATTGAAACTAAAACTGCTATAACAAATAATTCTACCATGATTACACCATTTAATAAAATTTAATATATTTATGATATTTGAAATATTTATCATTTTATTACATAGATATGTTTGATATCTAACACTTGGAATGTTAGTA
Source organism: Methanococcus voltae (assembly GCF_017875395.1). NCBI lineage: Archaea > Methanobacteriati > Methanobacteriota > Methanococci > Methanococcales > Methanococcaceae > Methanococcus > Methanococcus voltae. The sequence goes on from NZ_JAGGMO010000003.1 coordinate 87,964, forward strand.
TTTTATAATTGAATTATAATAATTCGCTATATCATTAATTTACCAACAATGTAAGATTATACAATCTCCCCTGCACGAATATATCGGCGGAAGTTCGGATTTTGGAAATATTTGAATTATAGTCTTATTTTTTAAAGTATTGGAAACTTTTTTCTCCAATCTCCTAATATCTGCACAATCTAGAAGTACCACTTCCTTTTTATCAAAGTGTTTACCCTCAATTCTCATTTTTCCCCTGAAAAAATCTACTTTTTCAATTTCGATTACATCTACTCTTTTTTTCAATTCTTCAGAAAAATATTTTTTATCAATGATGTAAACCGGGTATCCTTCTACCTCTCGGCGACATTTGTGGTTTTTCTCATGCGTAATATCATATATAAACTCAACTATAGCAGATTCTAATTTAGTAAGTGATAATACATCCAGTAAATAAGATATGGGGTCTTCTTTAGATAGTGCAGTAGAGGATTTCAGCAAACCCAAGGTTAATGCCGCCGCATGGGCTTCCCCTATCTCCCTTTTACCTTTTTCAAGCATACTAAGATGTGATTGACTAACACCACTTTCATCTGCTAATTTAGATTGGGTTATTTTTAGTTTATTTCTAAATACTTTTATGTATTTTGGGTCGAGTAAAATTACTCTTTCAATAATATTAAGCTTAGAATACATATTATCTTCCATAATACTCAGTAACTTCTTTTATAGGATTAATTACGCGTATTCTTCAATTATACCTAATTTAATAATACAATTTATACTATTTTGAAAGTATTATCATATTTGGGTTATGTCCTTGAAATATGTGTAAATATTATTTCCTAAGAATATTAATATTCTTGTAGGATGTTGTATATATAATTTTTTACTTAAAATTCGGTAATATTTAATTGAAAATTAGTATTATGACCCATTTAATTATCATTAATTAATATCTAATTATATTTGATCCGATAAAGTAGATGATGACTAATAAAAATAAAAATAAAAATAATAAAAATACAAAGTATAATATGTTAATTTAATATGTTAATTTAATATAATATTTAAATAGAAATATGAATATTATTTATAAACTATTATTGTTAGTAATTATTGTTATTACTATTATTTTATGGGTGAAAATATGGAATCTAAAAAAGATGAGAATATAAAAAGCGGAATTAATCAAGTTAGCGTTATGGATTGCCCCATATGTCATGCGGAAAATGGCTTAAAAATGGTAACTCAGGAATTAGAGATACCTTATTTTGGAAAGGTTATAGAAACTACATTATTTTGTAAAAATTGTAACTACAAAAAAAGTGACATCTTCCCTTCAGAAGTTAAAGAACCTAAAAGATTTATAATAAAAATAAGCGAAGAATACGATTTAAACAAAAGAGTAATTAGAGGTTCCACAGGTCATATTTTAATCCCCGAACTTGGATTTGAAGTTTCCCCAGGACCAGCTTCAGAAGCTTACGTATCCAATGTAGAAGGCGTACTTACAAGATTAGAAGATGCCTTAAAAACACTTATTGGCTGGGTAGAAGATGAAAATGAAATAAAAAAAGCTAATGAACTTGTTGATAAATTAGAATTGGTTAAAAAAGGTAAATTATCAGTTACACTTATCATAGAAGACCCCCTAGGGCATAGCGCAATAATTGGGGATGGAGTTATCGAAGAAGATTTAACTGACGAAGAAATAGCAAAACTAACACATGATGTAGCAATTATGGAAAATGGCGTTCATGAATAACTAATGATAAAATAAAATGAATTATAGTGTAAAATATAAAATTGTATAAAATTTTAAATTTAAGATGAAACTTAAATTTTAAAATAACTTTTTTTTAAAAATAAAATTTTAATGTGTAAATTAACTTTAAGTGTGTAAATCTATGAAAATGTTTTTAAATTATTTTAGGCATGTAAATTTATAAATGAATATTTCGTATCTTTTTAAACTTTTTTGATTTCAAACTTTATAATACTTGGAGGAATATTATAAAATATTAAAGGATAACTTAAAATATCCATTTATTTAAGTTTTTGTAAATTTATTTAATTTTCTATTTTTTATTTTTTATTTTTTTATATTATCTAGTGTTGTCTAGCTTTCTATTTAGCATATGTATTTATTCTTTGTATTCTTTTGAAATAGCAATAGTTTATAGATAAGCATCAGCTTATTGTTCCCATATGGTATGTATATAGAGAGTGTGTTTTAATTAGATAGGTATAGGTTTTCAATAAGTAGATATAGTACGTTTTAATCTATCTTTGATTATATGGCATAGTTTAGTGTTTCTGTGTAAATTCATTTATACGCATGTCCTATTATGTAATGTAATACAACCAATTTATACATAATATATTAAACTAAAATCTATTATAATTCAATAATAGAGGTTTTGTGTAAATATTGTCCTTAATTCATATTTTAATTATGATAATACTTTATTAGAATATTGAACCGATTGCTGATTCAATCGCTCCTACATCGTTATTTTTTTGATTACGGTTGTTTTTATAGTTGTGTTGGTAGTTGTTGTTTTTAAATTCACTTCTATTTTCACAGTTGTAATCGCAGGTACAGTTTGCATTATTTAAATTGTATTTGTGCTGATAGTTATGATTATAATTATGATTATAATTATTTTCATAATTTTGACAACCTTCTGTGCCTGATTGGGTACAATCACAATTTTCAATTTGTAAAGCATTTGTTTTCATTCTTTGACCGTTTGAATTGTCAAAGCCATTTGCAAAAACTCCTGCAAGGCAAATTGATATGACCAATAAGGACGCTGTAATCTTTGTAAATTTACTCATTTATTGGCCCCCGGGACTTACTCCCGAAGAATACTTGGTTGAAACACTATATTATAAACTCTATTTTATAAATTATTTTTAAAATACACTAAATTTTCAAAAATAATGCTAGAAATTGGTTAAAATACAACTAAATCGTTAAGTATATAATATATAAGTTAGTAATTACTTTTAAAAATTAAAAATATAGACTCGTTTCAGTTATTTTGTAATTTAGAATAGTGGTTTCAAGATTTAAAATTACTCAAAACTCGTTTCAACATAACGTATAAAGTGTATTTCACCCTAAATATGCTGGGAGGTAAATAAAATGAAGAAAATAATTCTTGTAACCTTAATATGCATCATTGCATTTGTTAGTGGAGCAATGATATCTGCCAACATATTATGGAATGTATTTGGAGAGAATCTGGATGAAAATTTCAAAGACATTTCACCCCCATATACGGTTGGTAGTGGAGAACTATATGTATCCACAATACCTGGAGATTCTTTAGATGTAGAAATAAAGTATGCACTCATAAATATTTCTGAAGAAGACCCTGATAGTGTGGCTTATGATGCACAAGGTAACATACACATCATGAACAAATCGGTTTATGAAAAATTAAATAAGATGTTGAAAAAAGATGATAAAGAATTAAATTGGGTTTTAGTGCCAGATATTGAATATAGTAAAAATTCATCAGCACATCATATCATATATAGAATTTACACCTATGAAGATATAAGTAATTTAAATTTATCAAAACAACAAATGGAAAAAATATTTGAAATTTATCAGTTTGTTTCATTATCTGATGAAGAAATTAATCAATTAAACCTATCGAGTGAACAAAAGGAATATTTAAACAACACTGTTCAAAAAAATTTAAATCCTCAAACTCAAAACCATAATGCAAAAGGTTATGGAAATACAAAAATGAATAATCAATATAGCAACTAACATATTATAAATCATAACTAAGTGGTAATATGAACAAAAAAGATTTGGCATATGCGGTTATACTAGCAGGTTCGGTATTCTCCATATCAATTATGCTGTTTTCAAAAGGAATCACTTCCGTTTCAGTAGCCATTGGTAACGGAGACCCTGTAGCAATAGCCACGCCAAAAATGTATCCGCTTAATGAAGTAATATTGATGTTAGCGCTTTCAGCTATTGCCACGAATTGCTTTTCAAAACTTACCTGCATTGGTGACATTAAATATGAGCTAATAAAGAGTTTAGATGGTAGAAACCTTAAAACCAGTGAAAATTTAGATGAAGCACAATTTAAAAACAAGAGTACTGTTGAATCACTACCGCTTCAAATCGGCGGTGCAGGAACTGTAGGGACTGTAAAAACTGTGGAAAACGAAAATTTGAATTATTTTGAAGAAGAACCTTCACATCTAGAATTTGAAGAAAATGCCGAATTTGAAAATTTGGAAAATACCAATATTGATAAGAACTTTAACGAAGAATCGGAACCACTACAAACAATTGAAACTGAAAAAGAAGTTGAAAAAGAAACTAAAAAGGAAATTGAATTTAAAGTCGATGAGAAAAAATTGAAGAATTTAAAAGAAGATGAATTAAAAATATATAATTTATTGTACGATAGTGAAAATAAGGAATTACTACAAAATAAAATTGTTTTGGAAACAGGATTTTCAAAAGTAAAAGTTTCGAGAACCATTAGAAAATTAGAATTATATGGGCTGATAGTTAGAAAACCTTATGGAAATACCAATCGAATATCATTAAAAGGATACGATAAAAACGATATTTAAAGTAAAAAAATAATTATTTTACTTTAACTCATAAATTGTACTATTTTTTAATCTGGAACGTGTCTTTTTTATGCACGCATTAGCCAATACGGTAGTTGTCTTATTTTTATCTGCATCATTTGAATTGGTGATATCCAATAACACTTCACCATAATTTTTAGTAGTAGTATTGCAATCCACAGGACATTGTGAATACATATCAACATTTTCAAATGAGCAAGATAACTTACCACAAACATGTAATATCGGATTATAACTTGGTAATCCTTCCATGATTGATTTATATTGTTCAATTATTCTTTTATTAGATATTCCGCTATAATTTTTAAAAATTCTAGGTCCTACGATATCTAAGGTACCTACAGAATCAGAATAGGATATAATTTTAGCGCCGCTTTTCGCTCCTTCCACCATATAATTTACGATACCGTCTTCAATGTAATTTAATAGCTTCTTAGCATTTTCTGGATTTTTTCTAAGTTCTTTATAGAATATTTTAGGATCCATTAATGCAGAAACTACGGTAAAAGGTCCACAAATGTTCAATATTACATACTCTCCCGAATTAACTAATTCCTGAGCTGCAGTTATTACGTTATTTATCCTACCTTTTTTCATACTCAAATCTATATCCAAAATACTTTCAAAATCAGCCAATTCCTCATTTGAACTTATTAAATACTTATCAACTCTTGGACCGTATTTATTATCGCCCAATTTAATAATTGCACCAAATGCTTCAGCTTCTATAGTATTACAAAAAGGAAGTCTGCAAAACATGTCTTTTTTAACTTCTTTCATGGCCTTTGATAAGTTAATCATGTCCTGGAGGTTGTTGTGTGCTTCAGGAAACTTAAAATCACTGGCTATAGAATCAGGTATTGTTTCGAAATTATCACTAATACATTTAAAATCCGAATTTTCTTTATTATTTGTATTCATATTATCCATAATTTCACCAACTTAAACAATAACGCCATTAATTGTTTAAATTCTAATCTTATACGTATATACTTAAAATTAAGTAAAAAATAAATAAAAATAAAAATAAAATTTTGGGGTATAATTATGATTTATTTGAATTAATAACATGGGGGGTTGATTTGAAATAATTTAGGGGTTGCTATAATCTTAATTAATTTTTAATCAATTTAATCATGTTATATTATTAGCAAATATCATTAATTATAAACCCTTTTCTTTTGAGAAGTACACTGAAACAGTTGCTATTGCCATACCTATAGCTAAAGTTAACCATGCTGTTTGGTAACCTGCTATTGTAAAGCCACCTGCTGCTGTTATACCGTAACTTGCAATTATAGCACCACAAACTTGTTGTAATACTGCACCACCCACGAATGGGAAGAAGTTTAAGATAGCTGTTGAAGTACCTGCAATTGATATTGGGAATAATGATTTTACCTGACCATATGATACAACGAAGAAACCACCGAAGAAACCAAATAAGAAGTATAAAACTTGGTAAATCAAAGGATTATCTACGCCAGTTAAAGCCCATATTGCAAACCATAATGCAGTGTAGAGTACTGTACCAATTATTAATGTCTTTTTTCTTGATTTTAAAACTTTATCTGCTAAGTAACCTGCAACAGGGCATCCAAAGATAAGACCAAGACCTATAAACATTAAAAGTCCTGCATATGTTAATTTATCCCAGCCTAGTACATCTTGGAAGTATGGGCCTGCCCATAAACCTTGATAAGCCATTAAAGAGCCGTAGAAGAAGAAGAACCAAATACCTAATGCCCAGAATGATTTTTCTTTAACTACCATTTTCATAGCATCTTTAATACCAATAGTATCTTCAGCTTTAGGTGCTTCAGCCTTTTGAGTTTCTACAGCTAGTTTTGAAACCTCTTTACCGCTTTCTAAAGCTTCAACTTCTGCTATTGTTGGGAATCCCTTATCTGAAGGTTTATCTTTAATGAAAACGTAGGATAAAACTGCCAATAATACTGAAAATCCACCCAATCCTAAGAATACGGTTTGCCAACCTAATGAAGTGTTTAACATAGCTAAAGGAGCCGCTGCTGATAAAGCACCGATGTTACCTACAGCTAACATCACACCACTTTGTGTTGCAAACTCGTTTTTTCTGAACCAGGTTGCAAGTACCTTCATAATTGGAATATATACTGCTGCTACACCAATACCAATTAATAATCTACCTAAGATTACCATATTAAAATCTGTTGCTATACCAGTCAATAAAGCACCAATAGCAGCTACTAAGGTGAATACTGAAACAACCTTTTTAGGTCCATACTTATCTGCCAAAACACCGGAAGGTATCTGCATTAACGCATAAGCATAGAAGTATACTGAACCTAATAATGCTATTTGTCCAGCACCTACGCCGAAAGTGCTCATTAAATCTCCAGCCATAACTGCAAGAGATGTTCTGTGGAAGTAAACAAAGAAATAAACTATTGCAAGAACTGCAAACATTACCCATCTGTATTTCATCATTTTAGATATATTTTCTTTCGATAACATAATAGTACCTCAAAATTGAATTAAGCTATGATTAATCAATTTTCGGTTCAATAATTGTTATCACCAAGTCTCTCGTAATTCTATTATATCTAACTAATATATATAATATGGGCATTAGATTTATTAATAACTAAAAATTGATTAAATTAAAAAATAAAGTAAAAAATAATATAAAAATAATATAAAAATAAGTAAAAAAAATAATATAAGATAATGTAAAGATAATATGAAATTAAAAATTAAATAAATCGATGATTTCTTTTTCGTTTAAATCTTTACCAATTATGCAAATTTCAGAAGATTTTTTAGTATTTAAATTTTCAAGTTCGTAGTTATTTCCAACATAGTTAAATTCTGCATAACGTTGAACTTCTGGATTTTTCTCATCGATGTAATTAATATATCCTTTTCCCCGCATAATTAATCCATAATCATTAGATTTTAAAGATTCTACAGCATTTTTAAAAGATTCTACATTTAAAGGATTGTTAAAACTAACTAAAACACTTGAAACGCCTTGCATAGCCTTGTGGACATCTCCGATATAAAGTTCTTTTGAAATTGTTTCTTTACTATCATCAATGACTTTTAAAAACTTATCAGAGTCTATATCATCCCAATTTTCAGAAATAATTATTGCATTATCATTTGTTTCTTTTAAAGAATTTACAATATTATCTAATTCATTTTGAGTTATATACTGAGATTTACTGATAATTAACTTGTCTGCATTCTTTATTTGGTCGTTGAAAAAATCACCGAACAATTCAACTTGATCCAGGTAATTTTCACCATCAATTACAGTAATTGCAGAATTTAACGTACAATTATCTTGAATCTCTTTGTTATTATCGTCAAGTACAATCCCAATTATTTGGCTTAAAAGACCCATTCCTGTAGGTTCTACAATGATTCTAGTAGGTTTCATGTATTCAATGATATTTTTAAGAGATTTTAAAAAGTTTAATTTTAAAGTACAGCAGATACAACCTTTTTCAAGTTCTACAACATCTAAACCTTTATCTCTTAAGATATCACCATCGATACCAATATCCCCAAATTCATTCTCTATGATTACAATTCGTTCATTTTCTGTAGATTTAACCAATTTTTGAATAAATGTAGTTTTGCCAGAACCCAAATACCCAGATATTACGTCTATTTTTATTTTGTTCATATTACACCCCTTAATTTCAAATTAATTTAAATAATTCGTATTTTAATTTATATTTTATTATACATTATTTGTTAAAATTTAAAGCTTTGATAAATAAGTCTTCATACCCATCTTTCGTAGATAATTCACAATATTTTATTTTATTTGCTACGTTTTCCATATTTTTTCTAGAATCTTTAGATAATAAGCACATTAGCGCACCCATTTTGGAAGAATTACCAATGTATCGAACTTTATTCTTTAATTCTTTCGGAATTATGCCACTTCCCGCTAAGCTTTCTTCACTCAGGTGTTTTCCAAATTGCCCTGCAACTATAACTTCATCTAAATCTTGCATTGAAACGTTTAATTCATTTAATAAAGCTTCAAAACCTGATACAATTGCTGCTTTAGCCAATTGTACTTGCCTAATATCGTTTTGAGATATATAGATGTCTTTATGGTTTGAATTTGGATTAGCGTAAATTAATATGGCTCTTTTGCCATCTTTTTCGATAATACTATTTTTATAAATATCATCTACAGTATTTGGCGATTTTATACGTCCTGTCTTATTAACTAATCCAACTCTTACGATTTCAGAAATGATATCTAAAATACCGCTACCACAAATTCCCAAAGGTTCACAGTCCCCAATTACTTTTATATCCACGTTTAATTCGTTTGTGTCATTAGACTCATTATTGTCAGCTTCTTTGAATTTAAAACCTTCTATTGCACCGTTTGCTGCCCTCATACCACAGCTAATATTCATACCTTCTAATGCAGGACCGGCTGCACAAGAACATGCAGATAATTCGCCATGATTTGATAAAACTATTTCCCCATTAGTTCCAATGTCGATAAATAATACTAATTTATCGGTTTTTTCCAAATCAGATACTTCTACGCCAGCAACTATGTCTGAACCGATGTATCCAGAAACTCCGGGTAAACAATATATGTTACCAAATTTTGAGATATCAATATTTAAATCGGTTGCTTTCAAATACTTTGAATTTAAGAATATCGGTAAATAAGGGGATTTACCAATGGTTTTGGCATCAATATTTAGTAAAAAATGCAACATTGTAGTATTTGCAGATATTATAACTTCGTAAATATATTCTTTAGATATTCCTTGTTTTTTAGCTAAATCGGTTATCATTTCATTAATACATGCAATTATACTATCATGTAATAACTTTAGACCTTTTTCATTCTTTTTTGTAAAATCTATCCTTGAAAGTACGTCTAATCCGTATTGTTTTTGTGGATTGATTCTACTTTCTGAACAAAGTTCTTTTTCATTTTGTATATCGATTAAAGAAGACACTACAGTAGTTGTTCCAATGTCTATGGCTACTCCGTAGCAATTTGAACTAGAATTTAAAATTGAATCCGAATTTAAATCTGAATTTGAATCTATATTTTTTGAGTTATTTTCGTTTAAATTTTCGTTATCCCGAATTTCTATTCCTAATAAGTTATTTTCTGAAAAAATTACGTCAACAGCTATTTCTGATTCAGGGTTTAAATTTTTAGATAGTAATTCAGACAATCTTTGTACTGATGTTAAGATACCCAAATCATTTAAATTAAAATGTAATTTATTAACATCTAAACAATATCCATCATTTTTATCCATATTATTAACAGTATCATTTAATAATTTTAAAAATATTTCTTCAAAAGTTTTAATATTTTTATTCGTTAAATTTTCAATATCCATCATTTTTAGCGTATCTTTTGTTATAGGACAAGATATTTTCATAATGTTTGGATTATAGTTAAATTCTGGGATATATCCATCTGCTAAAATTTTATGGGAGCTACTCTCTTCATTGTTAGATAAATTAGCGTCATGTAGTAAATCTACTGTTAAATCATCATAAACATAAGTTAAACAACTTAAACGAACTCCAGAACTTAATTCATCTTCTGAAAGGTATTTTAATTCCTCAGGGGAAGGTTTTGAAACATTGTTTTCATTTTGATTTAAAATTTTAACTTTACATTTTCCACAAGTTCCGGCACCGCCACATGGACTTTCTACCTTTAAACTATTACTTTGGAGAATATTAAGCAGTAATTCACCATTGTAAAATTTTAAAACATTATTTTCAATGTTTGAATTAATTACTGTAATTATTGCCATTTTAAGCCTCTAAATGTAGTTATATAGAAAAATTTAAATTAGATATTTAATTATTAAATATCTAAGTATTTTTATTTGATTTTATTTGATTTTATTAGATTTTATTAGATTCTATTTTTATTATTGTGACATTTTAATCTTTTAAATTCGAATCCGAATTTTTTGCCGTATTTACCATTGCTTGGATATTTTCTAATTTCGTCCTAACGCCAATACCGCACGCAGGGGATAAAATATCTACTCCGAATTTTATACAAGCGTTGCTCATTCTACCTATTGATTCAGGGTTACCATTTTCTAAAGCAAATGTACTCACATTACCCATAATTGCTTTACCTGGCACATTCTCAACAACTTGCTTTACATCAGTTATTGAATCAAAACTGATTGCATCACTTTCTAAAGTTTTTATTTCGCCGTATATACTTTTTAATCTACCGCAAATGTGAATTATAGTACCAGTTTGAGCATAATCCTGTGTTTCTTCTACCAATTTATTTAAATAAGGCATAGCATATTCTTTAAACATTTTAGGTCCTAAAATTTCACCAGTACCACTTGGGTCAGAAATTGCCAAAACGTCAGCACCTGCTTTTAATTGAGCTTTACCAAATTTTATTAAATTATCTGTAACAAAATCCATGTATTCATGAACTTTTTCCGGTTTAGATCTAAGTTCTTTATAGTATGTAATTGGCTCCATTAATGATGAAGCTACACTTATAGGGCCAGTTAAATTTGCAACCACAGGTACATCTTTGTCTTTATTCTTTAAAATTTGTATAGAGTCCAATATTACTTTTTCTCTGCTTATATTTCCTTTTTCATCTTTTTCATCGTTTTTAGTCGATAAAATTTCATTTAAATTCGTGTATTCGGTTACTGAATTTATTGGATATTCTGTAACTCTTGGTTCAGTTGTTTCAGTACCCATTTTAACTTTAGCGCCCATTGCTTCTGCTTCTACAGTCATACAAAAAGGAACGCCGACATTTTCAAATCCGCCATTTTTATATAATCCATATGTTAAATCCGCCATTTTTTGGGGGTCATTGTGAGCTTCTGGCCAATATATGTTTGTAATATCCATGATATCTTTAACTATCATATTCATCATACCGCCAGGACATATACAAGGAGGCCTATCTACGGTTTCTTTCTCTTTTAAAACTGTTTTTAATCGTTCTTTAGGGGATATCACATAATCACCGTAACATGTTGTATGGTATATTGTATATATGTATAATATGGTATGTTGTAATTGTAATCATAATTTTAATTGTAAGTTAGAATACTTTTAAGTAATTAAGTAAATTTGAAATAAATTCTTTAAAATACATTAAAAATAATCTAATTTTAATAAAAATATTAAAATTAAAAATAATAAATTAAATATAGTCATAAAATTTCATTCTGAAATCAAATTAATTGCAAATTATTCTTCGTATTTGTTAATGCTTAACAAATATTCTAATTTTTCATCAGTTACTGGCCATCCTATTTCTCTAGCAGTATCCATCATAACGTCTATGTTTTCAATAGGTGTTTCTACAGGTAAACCACATCCTGACATGATTCCGTAGCCTTTTTTAGCTTTGTAACCTTGTTGAACGGATTTTATAACAGCTTTTCTTACTTCTTCTTTAGTTCCTGCGTACATTACTGCGGAAGGATCAACATTACCTGTTACTACCATTCTATCGCCTATTGTGTTAACACAATCTTCCATATCTGCTATATCATCAATACTAAATGCGTTAATACCCATATCTGCTATATCAGTCCATATTGCTTTAGTTTGACCGCAAATGTGAATTGAAACCCCATTGAGTTTTGATTTTATAAAGTCTACATATTTTGATAAATATGGAGCACAGTATTCTCTGAAGTGTTTAGGGCTTATAACAGTACATGAAGCCATAGGTTCTGCAATGCTTATGCCTACGCCAGTTTTTATAGCTGCGTCGGTGAATCTGATACAGTTTTCGAGTGATATTTCACATAACTTGTGAACTGATTCAGGGTCTTTTATCATTAATTTGGTCATTTTTTCAACGCCGATGATAAAACAAGCATTTGTAAATGGACCTACAATAAGTGCAGTACATGGAACTTCGTCTTTTAATTCTTCATGAACGTATTCCATTGCTTTTAAGTGAATAGGCAATCTTGCATCATTGTAAGGGTCAATTAAAGGTATTTTATCAATTTCTGAGATATCGTTTATTGCAGGCTCTAATAAATCAACTGTATCATCGTCAGGCATTTTCATTTTAGCGCCCATTGCTTCTGACAATAAAAATAAATCGGTGAATACTTTGGCACCGTCTGCACCAAATCTTCTATAGGTTGCAATAACTGCATCAGCCAAAGCTCTTGGATCTTTATTAAAATCTGAAATTTTACAACCTGAAATTCTTGCAATACCGTTTGAAAGGTTAGGGTTGCAAGGTAATCTATCAACTGGTTCGCCGTTTGCTTTTGCTCTAGCTCTTTGAAGAGGAGTCATCTTATCTTTCATAGTTTGCCTCATGCTACTAGTAAGTAATTTTTCGTATGTTTTGTTAATTGAAATTAAAATAAAATTAAAATTAAAAATTAAACCAAAACTAAAAAATTCTTTAAATGAATGGATATTTATTGGGAGTATTTAAAATATGTAAAATATGGATTTAAATTGTTTAAATTACTATTGAATTAATATTTAGGAGTATTAATGTTATATTTAAAGATTGAGAGACTTAAATAATAACAATATATGTTAAACCAATAATTTTTTTAATCATTATTTTGATTTTTGATTTTTGATTTTAAATTACTCGTATTTTGTAATAGCCATTAATTTTTCTAATTTTTCATCAGTTACTGGCCATCCTACTTCCCTTACTGTATCCATCATCGTTTGTATGTTTTCAATAGGGGCTTCTACAGGTAAACTACATCCTGACATTATAATAAAGCCTTTTTTAGCCTTGTAACCTTCTTTAATACTTTTTAAAGTTGCTTTTCTAACTTGTTCTTTGGTTCCTGCAAACATCACTGCAGAAGGGTCGACGTTACCGGCTACAGCCATTTTATCGCCCACTCTATCAGCACAAAGTTTTAAATCAGCAATATCGTCAATACTTAATACATTGACACCCATATCTACCAAATCATCCCATATTGGATCAGTTTTACCGCAGATGTGTAATACAATATTTCCTACACCTTTTGATTTCATATAATCAATCAAACGTTTAAGGTATGGTGCGGAATAATTTCTAAAGTGTTTAGGGCTTATTACAGTACAAGAAGATAATGGTTCTGAAATTGTAACACCCACGCCTTGTTCCAAAGCCGCGTCAGTTAATTTCATGCAGCTTTTTAATGAAATTTCGCATAACTTGTGAACTGATTCAGGGTCTTTTAATAACATTTTAGTCATTTTTTCGATGCCTATTAAAAAGAAGGCATTTGTAAATGGACCAACAACTGAAGCCGTTACTGAAACTTCGTCGCCAATTTCATCCTTAACTTTTTTCATGGCCCTTAAATGTACAGGTATTCTGCCATCGTTGTACGGGTCGATTATCTTTAAATCGTCTATTTTTGAAATATCGTCAATTGCAGGTTCTTCCAAATCTGCAGTGTTATCTTCAGGTTTATTAACCTTTGCACCCATTGCTTCAGCTATTAAGAACAAATCGGTAAAAACTCTTGTACCATCCATTCCAAACATCTTGTAAGATTTTATAACAGCATCCGCTAAAGCATCAGAATTACTATTAAACTCTGAAATTTTGTACCCTGCAATTCTTGCAATACCATTTCCAATGTTTGGGTTACAAGGTAACCTATCAATTGGTTCACCGTTTGCTTTTGCCTTGGCTCTTTGAGCAGGGGTCATTTTGTCGCTAATCATCTATATCACAATCTAATTAGATTTAATTACTTAATTATTAAATTAAATGCTAATGCTAAATATTACTATCAATTTTAAACTTAAAAATAAATTCAAAAAATTAATTTAATTTTGAATCTTTTAATTTTGAAACTAATTCTTTTGCAATTCTTGCAGATTTTGAAGCTTCAGGAGCATAACCGTCTGCGCCAATTTTATCAGCAAAGCTTTGTGAGATAGGACCGCCACCAACCATTACGATGGTATTGTCTTTCATTTTTTGTTCTTTTAAGATGTCAATAACAACTTTCATGTTATCCATTGTAGTTGTCATAAGTGTTGACAATCCGATTACATCTGCATTTACTTCTTTAGCTTTCTCTACGAATTCAATAGGTGGTACATCCCTACCTAAATCGTAAACTTCGAAACCTTGTGTTTCTAACATTATTTTAAACAAGTTTTTACCGATGTCGTGAGTATCCCCTTCTACAACACCTACTACTGCTTTCATTTTTTCATCATTTTCTGAATATTTTAAATGAGGTTTTAAAATATCCAACCCTTTGTACATCGCGTCAGAACATACTAATAATTCAGGTATGAAGTATTCCTCTTCTTCGTACATAACACCTGCTCTATTCATTCCATCTGCTAATCCTTTTGAAATTCCTTCAAATGCGTCGTATCCATTTTTAATATATGCTTCAGATAATTCTTCTGTTAAATCTTCATCCATTTCTAAAACGGCATCTGAAAGTTGCTTTATCATATTTTCTTGTGACTCTGTCATATTTGGCCTCATATATTAAGATTTTTAATAGGGTAATCATATTTATTAATGTTTAGATTATAGCACCCCATATTATGGTAATCAATATATTTATAATTTTCATTAGAAAACATAATATCGAATAAGGATGTAAAGAAATCTATTAAGAAGTACTTTAATTAAAATAAAGTTAGTTTTAATATATTTTTAAAAATGATAATATTTGAGGGATTAAATCGTCAAAAAATAGGATAAACTATAAAGAAATTATTGAGATTAGTATATTTAAATAAACAAATACTATTAGTTAAAATTTAAAAATACGGAATAAATAATAAGTTAATAATATTGTAATATAACAAATAGATTATTTATTTTGTATAGAACAATATTAGTAAGTCATGTAATGGTATAATTAACTAATTAATCAATAGTTAAGTAATTAATTAATTGTCACAACAATTGCAGAGTTTTGCCATACAGTATACGGGAGTACCGCCTTCTAAATGTGCATTAATACAGTCTTTACAGTTACCATAGTGAGGACACTCTGTGTTAGGGCAATTACAATTTTCATTCTTTATACAACATTCCATAATTTCACCAAAATATTTTTTATATTTCAATATTATTCATTTATTTTTAAAATTTTCTTGATTTGAAATATCAAATACTTGAATTATATATTCAAGGAAGTACACATATACTTAATTGTCAGCGAAATATTCAATTTTGAGATTAGTATATTTAAATAACCCTATTAAAATATTAGATATTATAAAATTATAGAATAAAATATTAAATTTAAAAATAAAATAAACTTAAAATAATTGATATCAAAATCTCGGGTAGACTATGAAACAAGAACGAGAATACAATTCAGACTATGAATCAATAAAAGATATTAAAAAAGATATAGTAACGTTATATGGGAAATTAAATAAATTAATAGAAAATATGGAGTTAACTACACTTGAAGAAGATGAAGGTGGCAAAAAAAGTATAATAAGCGATTTTAAGAATAATGAATATAAGGAAGATAAAGAAGATAATGACGATGAATTATACATAAATATTCAGAATGAAGAAAAGTTGAAAAAAAAGTATATGGGAGAGTTTAAAAAATTTTTAAAGAAAAACAAATTTTTAGACTTTGAAGGTGAAAGCCCCGATGAGATCATAGAACATTATAAACATAGAAGTACACTTAGCAAAAAAATACCACTATTTAACAAAGAATGTAACTATGAAAATAGTGACGCCCTTGAAAAACAGCACGCACTTATAAAATCATTAGGCGTTAAAGATACGGAAAATGAAATCAAAGAATTTATAAATATAGGGGAAAAAGAAACCTACGAAATATTAGAACCAATTTCAAACATTCACAGGTTAAAAATTGCAAAATCACTATTATATGCAAATCATAGTTTTTCAGAACTTTCAAACATTACAGGACTAAAATCTGGCAATTTATTATTCCATTTACAAAAACTGCAAAATTCGGGTATTATATTTCAAAAATTCGAAAAAGGAAATTACTATTTATCAAAAAAAGGAGAATATATTATAAAATCGCTTTTTAAAATTGTAAACGTATCTAAATTACTAGAATGAACTAAATAAGTTAAATATATTGGATATAATATAGATTAGATCATACATTACTATATAGATTAGATTACGTGATAAAAAAAATAATAATAATTTGGAAAATAAGTTATATAAAAAAGATAATCAAATATAAAATAACTATTCAATTATTTTTTAAGGTTTTTTCTTCTCCAGTTTCTCATTTTTGGGTGGCTTCTTACTGCACCTTTTGTTTTAGCTACTGCGAATAAAGGTACTCTTCTGTTTTGATTTAAAGCTTTAGCCAATCTTATTTTTTTACCTAATGGTTTATTGCTTGCCATAAAATTCACCTCTTTTTTAATCCGACCACTCTTGATTGGATGTGTTTAGGGAAGTAATCCAAAGGATTTTCGCCTCTTGACCTCAATACTGCCCTTATTTCGGTTTCATAATCCGATTTTAAGAGTTCTTCACTCTCTTTTTCTGAAATTTCGAAATAATTATTAACAAGATTTCTTAAAGTTTTATGTCCGAAACCCATAAGTGGAGTTATATACTGAATATTCTTTCTCATCTCTAAACTTTGAACTTCTGCGTGGCTTAACTTAGGGACTCTGTCGTCTCTCCTCGTACCATCTGCAATAACCTCAAAATCATCAGAAATAATATTCAATGTTTCTTTGTGAATGTATTGTATTCCATTTGATGGGAATCCATCATTTAAGATAATATCAACAGATTTTTCAAGAATTTCGCTATCCAAGCTTATAACCTTATGAGAATAATTTAATATTTTAGCAGTATTTTGAGCATGAATATAGGAATCCAAAACTCCAAAATTTATGGTCACTAATTCTATATCGTATCCTAGATTATTTAGAATTATAGCCGATAAGGAACTATCTTTACCGCCGCTAAACAATACATGGGCCTTACTATCCATATTATTGGTATTAATTGCATCCATTGTCTCACAAAGTTAACGTCTTGTTATGCTGAAACTTCTTTTAGGTTTAGCGCTTTCATGAATTTTATCAAGAATAACTCTAAAGTTGTTATCGTCTAAAGGAATAGGCAATCTTCCAGATTGTGCTAATTGAATTAATTGGTACTCAACTTGTTCTGCAAATTGAGGTTTTGCCATTTTTATCCTTGCCAATCTTGACCTTGCTTCCTCAGATAATATTTGTCTCATTATCTTTTGTTTTTGCATTTCTTGTTGTGCCCTTTGTTCTTCAAGTTGCTGTTGCATTTGTGCTTGAGCTTCAGGGTCATTCTGAATTCTTTGTTGCATTTCTGCTAACTTTTGCCTTTTTATCTCTTCAGGATCCATATAATCACCAACTACCAATCAATAATTGCATAATATTGAATTTATTATGTTACATTAATATAATTATACCGTAACTCTTGTATTATAATTATCTATGTAACTATATAATATTAGCCATTTAAATAATTAAAAGCTTTAAAGTTGTAATTACATATTTGCTAATATTATGGCAGTATTTTAAATTTAAAAGTTTATTTAAATGTTTAATTAAAAATTTAAATTTAAATGCAATCATTTTGTAGTGTTGAATAATTATTCGTTTGAAGCGTCTGAAACTTTTTTAGCTACGTTGTCTAATAATGCGTGTCCTTTTGGTGAAATGATTCTACCGCCATTTTCAGCTTTTAAGATTAACTCTTTTGCTTCTAATGCCTGTAAAGCTTTTCTGATGATGTTACCGCTACCTTTTACAAATCTTTCAGGAGCACATCCTCTGTTTTTTCTTCCGCCGTAAGCACTTCTTAATCTTTCAACGCCAACTGGTCCGTTCATGTTAACTTTTCTTAAGATTGAAGCACATCTTACAAACCACCAGTCTGAATCGTCTGGTCTTCTTTCTTTGTGTGCACCTGTTTTAACATATAATGCCCATTCTGGCTCTTGAACGCCCATTTCTTTTAATTCTTCTGCTAATTTTTCAATTAATTCGTTTGGAGATACTTCGTAAACTGTTACCATGTAAACACCTCTTTTTCTAATATGATCCATCGTTCGAATAGCTGACGATCATGGATTCGTAGAACTAATAAATATATTATTAATCTTTCCTAAATACCGAGCAGTTTTACTATGTAGTACAAGTATATAATAGTTTCCCCCATCTAATAATAGTGATATAATATTGATATAATTGAGATATAATGGACATACACCAAATTATAAGCCATTATCTGATAAATTAAGCTTTGATAGCTATTATCTGATAAATTAAAAGTTTTTGATTCGTTAAAAAATTTTATAATGCCGTTGTTATATCATTGTTATTATAAGCTTATTAAAAAAATATGACATAAAAATAATAAATAAAAAAATTTAGAAAATACCCAATACAAAATGAGCTATAACTAATACAATAACCAAAATTAAAGCAACTTTAATCATTAGCTTCATTGTTTTGAAGAATAAACTTAATAATACCCAAACTATAATTGCTACGATGAGTACTCCTATTATAGATACAAAATCAAACATGTTATCACAATTACTTTTTATAAATATCATATTAATTACGATAATTCTATATAATATTTAATTAATTCCCCTATTTATAATAATATTATATGATAAATGTATTTAATAAATAGATATGTAATAAATATTAAATATCTTACAGTATATTCGCAATTTACGTAAATTATTTTTTATCATCCAATATTTGATGTACAATGTCCTTAAATACATTGTCTGTTATTTCTACGCCACTTTCGCGGGTTTCTTTAGTTTTTTTAACAATTTCCCATAAATGCTCCCTATCTGTTTCAATTCCTTGTTCCATTAATCGGCTTGCTACTGCCTTGCAACCAGAATGTTTACCCAATATGATTTTTCTCTCTTGTCCAACTACTTCAGGCAATACTGGTTCATATGTTAATGGATTTTCTAAAACGGCGTCTACATGAATTCCACTTTCGTGATAAAATACAATATTACCAACTATTGGCTTATTTTCTGCTAACTTTATTTTAGAATATTCTTCAACAGTTTGAGACAATGATTTTAATTTTTCAGTTTTTAAACCCATATCATGCTCGTAAAGTGCCTTTAAAGTCATTACGAATTCTTCTAAAGGTGCATTTCCTGCACGTTCTCCTAAACCATTTATGGTAGTTGATACAGCTTTTGCCCCACCCATAAGTCCATATATGGAGTTAATAGCTGCTAAACCAAAATCATTATGGCAATGTACGCCAATATGTGCTTTTTTAAGAGTATTACTTAATTCTGAACATATAAAATTCATAGCTTGAGGTGTAGCACATCCCACAGTGTCTGCTACGTGCACCCTATTTGCTCCGTGCTCTTCTGCATTTTTATGAATTCTAAGTATGTCTTCAATAGGAGTCCTTGTTGCGTCCTCTGCTGAAAAAGCCACGAAAAGTCCGTGGTCTTTCGCATATTCAATGGCATCCATTCCCATTTGCTCTACTTCATCCAATTCTTTGTGTAATTTATATTTCAAGTGCATAGGAGATGTTGCAATAAATGTGATAATACCATCTACATCGCATTCTAAAGCCTTATCGATGTCATCCTTTACAACCCTACAAAGCGCCAAAATTTCTGCATTTAAGCCTTCAGAAGATATGCTCTTGATAATATCTCTTTCAGAAGCAGATACTACGGGGAAACCTGCTTCAATCTGTTTAACACCCATATCATCAAGCTTTTTAGCAATATCCAACTTATGCTCTTTTGTAAAGCATATTCCCGGTGTTTGTTCACCATCTCTAAGTGTTGTATCGTATAAATAACAGTCCTTTAAATCTAATTTAGGATTATAAGGACATGTGGCTTTCCATTCCATAAAGAATTCCTCCCAATTCTTGCAATTACTGTTTAAATTAATTTGACAATCACTTAATTAGTGTTTTAATTATTGTTTTAATTATTGTTTCATATTTTAAAATAGCTTAAATATTTATAAAAATAATAGCGAAGTTAAAAAATATTTTAATGTTTAGAAATAATGTTTATTAAATATCAAAATGATGTTTAATAGTATTAATAATTTTTCATAAGGTAGAAATTAGAAATATAACTATAAATATAAATATAATTATTTTATTCAATTTCCTCGTATATGTATATTTCATCTTTTGGTTTTAAACTTTTTAAAACACTTTCATTTTTCACAATTTCGCCCACAATGTTCGTACCTTCGAAAGTTTCCCCGGTAGGTCCATATTTATCACTACTACTAGTCCTAATTCCCGCATATCCCTTATATTTCTTAACCATATTTGTAATAGCAATTTTATTTCCATCTAATTTTTCTTTTGGTGTATTTTCAGGCAATAAAGCTTTTGCATACTCCAAATTTCTTTCAAACATCGCCATATCTTGGTGTGTAAAGTATGTCTTGAGAACACCTATTCTTTTAGTAGTTAGTCCGGTTAATTTTCTAAAGTACCAGGCACTTTTTGGTGCTTCTTTATCATATATCCTTATATGAAGTATATTATCAGGATTAACTGCTTTTATGGAGACTTTTTTGGCATCCAATAAATCTAAGGTATAATTTGGAGTTTGCTCCACAATTATTTTTTCGGCATCTGAATCTGAGAAATCTTCCTTATTCTCTAATTCAATTTTATACTCATTTAAAACCTTTAAAGCGTCTTTTATGGATTTTCCAATTAAATTAATACGTTCAGGCTTAGAAATTGTTGTAATAATACCGTCTGTTGAGAAATTAACCAATTCTTGACCATTTATAACTTTTCCAATATTTGTATGAGATAATGAAGAAGTTCTGCTTTCTTTGTAGATGTATACCTTACCCATACCTACACCCGTATTTCTAACGGTTATTGTACCTTTTTCACGAGGTAAAGTATTTAAATCATCTATTTTTAAAGTTTGTAGTCTTGAATCAGATATAAACGTATTGGAACTTTGAGAAACTTCGATATATCCATTTTCAAAGATAGATAGCGCGTGCTCTGTTGTTTTAGCAGGACCATTTAAGTTTAATTCACAATATGTATAAATTTCCCAGCCATCTTCTATTATAGTACTTAAATCATTTGTAACTTCATAGTCCACAGATTCTTTTGATTCCCTTAGTAAATCTATTGATATAATTTTGTCAGAAGGTTTCAAATTAGCCAATTGTCTTTTACCGCCGATTAAAATTCCTAATTTAGGATTGTGAAGACCATAAGCTTCAGTATTATCTTTTCTCATAAATACTAAGTGTCCTTCTGATTTATCAAGACCTGAAATACTTAATAATACATCCCAACGTTCAAAATCCGCTGATTCCGTATTTACATCTAACTCAATTGTTATATTACCAAAAGCTACATCAGAAACTGATTTCCATCGTAAATTTTTATCTTCAAATTTTTTATAATTTTTATTCCAAAAGTCAACTACTGAGCTTTCTTCAGTTACTTTTAATATAAAAGCCCCCCCTGTAGTTTTTACCCTGTATTTCATAGCACTTTCGGATATTTCCTGTTTAATTCCTTTAACTATGGCTATGTTCGAATTTTCGAGATAAGGCTCCCCTTCGATAATTTCTCCTAATGTTAAGGAGCCCTTAGATTCCAACTCTTTTTCTACATCGTTTAATTTTATTTTAATTTTTTTATTTGCCATATTAACCGCTCCCAGATACTAAAAATAAACTTTAATAATTGAAAAATATAATTTTATATAATATTATATAATTTTATATAATTTTTATATGATTATATGTTTATATACTAATTTTATAATATATAGATTGGAATAAATGTTTAACTTAAATATTTTAAATAATCGCAATTTTCAATAAGAATATATAATTAAACATACATTGTTTATATAATAATATTATTTTGATATTAATTTATAAGTATCAACTGTATATTATATATATTATATAATAAATAATTATAGAAATAATTCTACTATACTATGTCTATTATATTAAAATCTAACTTGTTATTTGCAATACGTCAAATAACGGCGGTTAAGACTTTAAAATTAAATATGTTAATTTATTACTTTTATAATAAGTTATATTAAAATTATAGTTATTTATCGGTGATAATATGGATTCAAAAGAAAATAACAAAGTTATAACCTCAAAAGCTAAAAAAATACTCAGAAGCCAGTCCCAGGCTATAGAACCAGTTGTTTGGGTTGGAAAAGAAGGCGTTGAGAAGGTTATAGAAGAAGTAAGAAGGCAATTAAAAGATAAAAGCCTTATAAAAGTTAAAATCAGAAAAAGTGCAATAGAAGGCATGGAAAAAGACGAAATTGCCAAAATAATAACGGATTCAACAGATTCAGAAGTTGTTTCAATCGTAGGTAATGTTGTTACATTATTTAAGCCAAAAGAAGGCTGGAAAAAATACACGACATGCAAGCCAAAAACTGCTAAAACTGGAGATAAATATATCGAAGAATTCGAGAGTTTACGTTCAAGAAAACACCTTATGGATAGATAATAATAACCAATTAATCAAATCCAACTTAAAATAAACTTTTTTTTTACAATATTTATTTTACTTTAATTTATATTAATTTATTATAATTTATATTAATTTATATTAATTTATCATATATTTTTATATCATTTTATAACTTAATTTTAAGTTTTTTAAAATAGATATAACAAAAAAGATTGGGTATATTTTATTTTATTTATTTTTCAGATTAGCCATAACCAATTTATGGTATTAGAACGGCCAAATTAATGGTGTTACTGTTATTACCAATATTCCACAAATTAACTGTAATGGCCAGCCTGCTTTAAAGTAATCTTTGAATTTATAACCGCCAGGCCCCAAAACTATCATATTTGGTGGCGTAGCAATTGGCGTAAGGAAACAAGCTGAAGCCGCCATAGCTATTGCTATTAATATTGGTTTAGCGCTTACATCAAACGCATCTGCCAAAGCTAACCCTATTGGCATTACCAAAGCTGCTGTAGCAGTATTCGACATGAAGTTAGTAATTATTGCCGTTAATACATATGTAACCGCCAATAAAGCCATTGGTGATGTAATATGTGCAACACAGATGTTTGCAATCATTGCTGCCGCACCCGTATTTGTTAATGCGATACTTAATGACAACATACCTGCAAATAAGAATATAGTTGTCCATGAAATACTATTAAAGGCTTCTTGCATTGTTATACAGCCTGTTATAACTACTAAACAAGCCCCTAACATAAATGCCGTAGTAATTGGAATTACATTGTAAACCGTTGCCAATAATACAAACAAGAATATAAGCATAGAAACCCACATTTTTTCTCGCCTATATACAATATCTCCTTCCTCAAATGTAGATTCAGAATCTGAATCAGGTAAAAATTTATGCCCTATTAACGCATAATACAAAATTCCTGCAACAAATAGTACGAGACCCATCTGTGCGAAGTCAAAGAAACTTAATTGTGCCAATCCTGCTTGTTCTAACGTACTATTTACAAGACCGTTTGGTGGCGTACCTACTAAAGTCATAGTACCACCCAAAGACGCTGCAAAAGCCATCGGCATCAATATTTTACCCGGCCTTATACTTGCAGAAGCACATATTCCCATTACTATAGGAATGAATACCGCAGTAGTTCCAGTATTTGATAAAAATGCTGACATTCCACCGACTGCTGTCATAACTAATATTAATAATAAATTTTTATTTTTTCCCGCACCTTTAACGGTTAATTGTCCAACTTTATCTGCAAAGCCGGTTCTAAACACAGCGTCACCCAATATAAAGGCTGCCATGAACAATACTACCCATTTATTCCCAAATTGGCTGAATGCGTCTGCACTCGATAGTATATCTATCCCGGGAAAACTCAGCGCTACGGGCACTAACATCGCGGTTACTGCCAATGGTGCTGCTTCGGTAAAAAACATTGCTGCTGCAACTACTAAAATTATAAGTGTTAATATTGCTTTTTCCTGATGAAAGTCGCCAGCTTTTAAGTCCTCGGTACTTTCCCCACTAAATGCGTATTTTGTGGCTCCTATGGCCAATAAAAATATTATAAAAAATACTATTGCTTTTTTCAAATTTACACCTCCTTTATTCTATACCATATGTCCATTTCACCTCGAATTTATAATTCAATTGAATAATAAAAATTATACGCCATCTTTTACAGTTTAATTATTTTAATTATTTTAATTATTTTAAATATATTAAGAATTTTTTTAACTAGGTTACATAGTTTAGTTTATTTAACTTAATTTATTTTTAATATTGTCTCTATTTTTATTATTTTATAGGACGATATTTTTATATATTACTATTTTGTTTCAGAAGTAAATATTAAATTAAATTTAATTAGTATATTCTTTTTTATATTTTAAATGCCCTTAAATTCACAAAAATGCGAATTTTTTTAAATTAATGGTTTAAAATTCACTTTTATAGCCTAAAACTTCGAAAATATTAATATTTCACAGTTTAAATCTCAGAATAATAACAAAATTAATAATCTTAAGTATATTTCAATTAAAGAATATACGGATTAATTTATTACTCATATGCTTATAAGTAAGTTAGCAATCTAAAGATTTTAATTATAATAGTTACTATATTCAAGAAATTGTTTTGACATTTTTCGATACTATCCACTGTAATCACCCCGGATTACAAATTCATAGCATAGAAAGATAACAAATTCAAAACAGAAAAATTAGCGACGTTTTAAAACATCTAATATAACATTGTGCTAATAATATATATTATTATTTATTTAATTTCACTATTTTTATGAAATATCATTCTAAAAATAATACAAAACGAATAAAAATTCCAAAATAGTAATATTACTAAAATAAAATATCGGAGATAGTATTATTATAATACTATTTTATTATAAATTTATAGATTTATAAATATAAATAAAAGAATTAAAACTAATATTTAAACTACGACTGAGGTAGAATAAACTAAATTAAATTAAACGAAAAAATCAAAAATAGTAAACAAATATGATAATAGTTAATAAAAAATATAAAAATTAGTAATTATATTCAAAGTAGCTCGATTATGCTCTTGCTTCTTTAGCTTTAGGTCTTAAATTTGAGTAACCGCATTTTCTACATTTTGTAGCTTTCCAAGCATTTCTTGCGTTACATTTCATGCAAATCTTTTTTGTAAAAACTCTTTTTATAGCTTCGTCAAATGCCATAATTTCACCATTTAATTGTGTTTTATTCAATATCTATTATTATATCCAATTTTAAATTTTGTTCAGACTTAAAATTCAAAATTATATGCTAAATCATAATTTATCATTGTTTATAATAAATATACACGTCCAATATAAATAAATATTGTATAACAATTGTATAGCAATATAATGTATAATAAATATCTTCATAGGTATTGTTTCATAAGATATTTAAACATTACCATTGTACTATATAAGTATTACTTAAAGTGTACCAATATTATTAATTTAGTAAGATATTATCCATTATAATATATAAATAATATTATTGCTAAAAATTAATAAAATGTATTTTTGATTAAAAATTTGTATTTATTATATTTTTTAGGTTATTTAACATCCTTTAAAAGCTCTTTTTGGAATTCAATAATTTCATCAGACGTTTTACCACAGTAAAAGTCCAACAATTTTTTATTTAATTCTATAAAGGTGTGAGCCCACTTAAAACCATTTAAAAGTTCATAAGCTTCCTCTTTATAATCTGCAATATATAAAGTGGCTATTGTAGCTTCCAAAGTCGTGAGTTTACAAGGTTTACCATAATTTACTGGATTTCCTGCAACTAAAAAAGGTAAACTACGTTGTGTTTTCGAATTTGTCTTTTTAAATACTTGTTCAGCTTGTTTCCAAGAGCAATCTAATGCCATAATCCCATTTTTTTCGATAATATCCCTATCTTCAAAAGATACTGTTTTCTCAGCATAGGGGTTAAGTAATATGGCATTCCTCGGTAGTCTTTTAGGATTTGTAAGTATTTTTGCATACCCCATCCTACCCATTTTTAAAGCGGTGCAACGTTTTGGGTCACATTGCTTAGCGTGATAAATGTATAAATTCATAAAATCCCTTATTAAGTGTATTAGTAGATTATAAGTCAAGATATGATATTATAGTATTATAATATTACGATATATTCTACTAAGATTTAAGTTATTGTAAATTATACTAAATTGTATGTATTTTTTATTAATTATTATATTTCTATTATAAATTACACATATTTAAAGAATTATATATATCATGTAGTATATCATTATTGTTAAACAATTATACGATTCATTATTATTAAAATATAATACATTTATGAATTATACAATTTAAAATTTATATTAAATATATATTAAATATAATTGGTGCAAATATGGACATATTATCTAATAACACGGAATTAACTAAATCAGACGATTTTAAAAATAAAATAGGAAATTTAAATAAATTTAATTATAAAACTGCTTTTTTATTAAGCGGTGAGCATATTGAACTGCCATTTGCAGAGCTAAAAGCACTTTTAGAACTTAATATATCAGATGATTCAAAAAAAATAGCCAATTCTGAAGGAAATTCTGAAGGATTAAGCATTCAAAAATATATTGAAGATAATTTATTTTGTAATTTTTCAGATAATGCAGTACATAACAAAGAAAACCCGAATAAGTCAAACTATGTAATATACAATGAAAATTTAAGTTGTGAAACATTAGTTAAAATTATAAATAGGGCAGGTTATGTAAATGAAGCTCATAAAATACTATATGAATCAGAATATTGTGAAAATGAAGATATTAATGATTCAAACGTACTAAGTGCAGATGATGTTGTAAATAACATTTATGAATTGCTTGAAAATATGGAAATTCCAGAAATAAGCGGTTCTTTTGCAGTTAGGGTCCAAAAATTGTATAAAAATAGTACTTTAAAAACTATGCCTATTGAAAGACATATTGGGAGCATAGTAAGCCAAAAAATGCAAGGAAATTTAAAAGTCAACTTGAAAAATCCCGACTGGATAGTTAAAGTTATGGTATTAAAAGATAGGATTTATTTATCTATAGTTGTGTCAAAACGAGATGTTGAGTATTTTGAGCATAATAGACCCCACATGCGTGCTTATTTCCATCCTGGTTGTATATTGCCAAAATTAGCCCGATGTATTGTTAATCTATCTCGCGTTAATGAAAATGATGTATTGTACGACCCATTTTGTGGAACTGGCGGTTTTTTAATAGAAGCTGGATTGATAGGTTGTAACTTAATAGGTAGTGATATAGACTATCAAATGGTGAATGGTACCAAATTAAATTTAGAAACATATGATTTAAACGATAAAGTAATTTGTATAAAGCAACTCGATGCAAATGAGGCTAAATCATATATTAACTCTTTGGGGATATCCGAAGTAGATTCAATGGTTACCGACCCACCTTATGGTATTTCGACATCTAAAAAAGGAGACATGTCTGAAATATTTGATAAATTATGTTTATTATTAAAAAAAGGCGGTTACATGTCCTTTGCAGCACCATGTATCATGGATTTAAACTTAGAATTAGTAGAACTGTATTCTATAAAAGTACATAAAAGTTTAACTAGATATATACATGTCTATAAAAAATTAGAGTAATTATACAATTACTCTATTGATAATATAATTTACTATAATTTACAATCTATCACATTCTAATTAAGATTAATTTCTATTTTAAAGTATAATTTAAAGTTTTAAAAAATTATAAATAAAATCATAGCATATTAATATAGCATATTAATTATGCCAAATAGTAACAATTTACATAAATATATAATTTACATAATCTACATATATACAAAAAATTATATTATAGCGTATTATAAAGTTTATAATAATTTCTACGTTTACATTATGATTAGGAACACTATTAAAGACAGTTTCTAATGGAGGGTGTGATAACATGAAAATCATAGTTGTAGGAGGAGGAACCTCCGGAATACTTTCAGCATTAGCCCTTGAAAAAGAAGGTCATGACGTATTAGTACTTGAAAAAAACGATAAAATCGGAGGATTATGTCGAAGTGAAACTATTGACGGATATACTGTAGATATTGGAGTTCATGCAATAACGATGCTAAATAACGGACCGTTAACTAGACTTTTAGATAAGTATTCTCAATATCTTCCAAACTTCAAACCTTATGGAGAATACTATATAAGAACAGATCAACTTCATAAGATACCTGTTTCTATGCACGAATGGATGACTACAGCCGTAATACCTCACAAAGATAAATTATTAGTTACTTCAAAAATTATAGACCTTATGACCGTTGGATTTGATAAAGAAGCTTCGGTATATGATATTGTTAAAGATTTAAATCTTAGTGATCCTACGTTGGAATTTTTTGACACGTTCTCGTACTTCTTAAGTGGTGAAGGAATGGATAAAACGCCCCTTTGGAGATTGTTCACCGGTGCGGGTTACATTCCAGAAGATGATATAATCCCATTTATATATAATGATTTAAGGATAAATCCATTACGTAAATCAATTTCTAAGAAATTTGATTCAGGAAGACTTTGGAATATGGTGGATGATGGACTATTAAAATCGATTAAAAATAAATCTAAAAAATATATTACTAAATTTATGGGCGAAGCTAGATTTGGTAGCCAAGGCTATCCAATGGGTGGCGTTCAATCCATTTGCGATTGTGTATGCAATTCTATGAGAAATACAACTTTAAAAACCAATGAAGAAGTTTTAAAAATCATTCAAGAAGAAGATACGTATTATGTATACACTAAAAACGATATTTATAAAGCAGATGTCATAATTTATTCCGCACCTGCTGTTACAATCCCTAATGTTGTTAAGAATGTTGAAGAAGTCAACAAATATGATGAAAAATTCAAAAATATTAAATTTTCAGAATCTACCACTATATGGGTGGGCGATGAAGAAAATTACTTCCCGTATATTGGTTCTGAGGTTTGGGTTGATTATCCGTGTTGGGCTACAACCACATCCAATTATGACCCATGGCTTGCTCCAAAAGGAAAACATTTGATGGGCTTCTCATTTGTAAATAGCAAAGAAGAAGATGCAATTATGTCAATTGAAACTAAATTAAATATTAATCTTGATAAGGTTGATATGTTACATATTCAGAAAACAATTCCCGAACACGCCTCTTGTGCAATAGATCAGTTCTTTGTATATCCCAAAATTAAAAATAACTTCTATGTGGTAGGTACAGATTCAGACCCTCGTAGTATGGGCGTAACTAGGGCTTCGTACTCTGTTGAAATGATGCTTTCGGAATTCAAAAACACTTATCAAAATAATTTACCACCTAAATTATAATATAACAATATTTATATTTTTTAATATTATAGAAAAGTTTAAAAATGTTTAAATATATCTTACTGTATTCGTATATTATTCGTATATTTTTGAAATTAATAAAGATAACTTATTTAATATCTGTTTTAGAATTTTAAAAATAATTAAAAGTACTCGAAAAGTACCGAATATGAACAAAATTTTGCATTAATTTAAACTGGTGAAAATTTGAAAAGAGTTTTAGATGAAACATTGGAAAGTTCCCCTATAATCCAAAGAGGAGAGTATAACTACTTCATACATCCCATAGCTGATGGCGTGCCTTTATTCACATCAGATTTATTGAGAGATGTTGCTACAAGAACAATTAAAAAAATAGATACTAACATTGACAAGATAGTAACTGCAGAAGCTATGGGAATTCCTATTGCTACAGCTATTTCAATGTCGACAGACATTCCTTACGTAGTTATGAGGAAAAGACAGTATTTCTTAGAAGGGGAAGTTCCTGTTCATCAAGAAACCGGATACAGTAAAGGAGAATTGTATTTAAACGGTGTTCAGAAAGGAGATAGAGTTACAATCGTAGACGATGTTTTATCAACCGGTGGAACATTAATTGCAGTCATCAGAGCCCTTGAAAGAGCAGGTGCTGAAATAGTAGATATTGTTTGCGTAATTGAAAGAGGAGATGGAAAAGCAAAAGTTAAAGAAGTAACTGGCTACGATGTACAAACTTTAGTTAAAATAGAAGTTACAGAAAACGGTGTAGTAATTTTAGAATCAAAATAATTATTTAAATCTAATATATTTGTACATATAACTTCTAATTTATTTTTAATTAATTTATTATATTTTAATTTTATTTCTATTTTATTTCTATTTTATTTATATTATTTTTGCCATAATTCTATTTTTGCCATATATTGAGTATTTTAATTATTTTAAACAATATTTGACTATTTGACTATTTAATTCACCAAATATTTATATCAAAAATCAAATAATTTAATATATAAATAGTAGGTGATACTATGGAAGCAATTTTTGAAAGAAGGAGCATAAGAAAATATCTTGAAAAGCCGATATCAAAAGAATTAATTCTTGATTTGCTAAAAGCAGGTATGTATGCCCCTACAGCATGTAATCAACGACCTTGGGAGTTTTTAGTAATTGATAACCCCGAAACTCTGTTAAAAATTACAGAAGTTCACCCATATTCTCAAATGCTAAAGGAAGCTCCAGTTTGCATTGCTGTTTGTTGCAATAAAGACAGAACCAATAAAATAGGAGATCCATTTTGGGATCAGGATTGTGCTGCAGCTACAGAAAATATATTGCTTGAAGCACAAGATAAAGGATTAGGTGCGGTTTGGTTAGGTGTTTATCCAAAAGAAAATCTTATGAGTGATTTGAAAAGAATTTTAGGAATTCCTGAAAACGTAATACCTTTTGCATTGATTTCATTAGGTTATCCTGCAGAAAAACCAGAATATGTTGAGAAATTTGATAGTTCTAGAGTTTATTATAATGATTGGAAACATAGATATTAATGATATTTAAAAAATAAAAAATAAAATAAAAAATAATTAAAAAGTAAAAATAAAAAGTAAAAAATGATAATTAATTACAATAAAATAATTAAAATAAAAATGAATATTAATTATTTTAAAGAATTAGCGATGTAATCGCCTAATTCTTCAATTTTTAATCTTTTTTGATTTCTTTCATCCCTTTCACGGATTGTAACGGTTCCACTATCTAATGATTCACCATCAACAGTGATACAGAACGGAGTACCTACTTCATCCATTCTTAAATATCTTCTACCGATAGCACCACTGTCATCATATTCTGCGATTATTCCAGAATTTCTAAGTGTTTCTTCGATTTCTTTTGCAATGATTGGCATTTGCTCTTTATTTACCAATGGGAAAACACCTGCTTTGATAGGTGCCACAGCTGGTGCCAATTTCATGAATGTTCTATCCTCTTCTTCGTTGAAAGAGTGTTCAATAACAAAGTAGGTTATTCTATCAACACCATATGATGGCTCAATAACGTGCGGAATTACCTTTTCCCCAGTTATCTTTTTAGTTACTTTTTTAGCTCCGACATATTCGCTTGTTAATTCAAACTCTTTACCATCGTCTGCTTTTAATAAGTATTTGTTATCTTTTTCCGAATTTTCAATATCTGAAACCATTTCTTCGATTTCTTTATAATCCATCTCTGAAATCAACTTTTGAATTACTTTTGAATCCCCTTTAAAGGTTTTTCCCAATGCTTTAAAGTTTAATTCGATATCAAAAGTTTCAATTTCTTTAGGTTCTGCATATTCAACAAATACACTTAAATCTTCACCGCTTGTAGCCATGTGTGATTTTAAATCGTAATCTGTCCTATCCGCTACCCCTACACATTCAACCCAACCAAATCTATCAGAATAAAGTTCTGCGTCCCAACAATCTGAAGCATAGTGTGCCATTTCGTTTGGTAAGTGTTGTCTAAATCTCATTTTATTTGCGTCAATTCCTACGTCGAGTAAGAAATTAGCAGTTACTGAAATAAAGTACGCAATAGCTTTGTTTTTTACGACGCCTTTTTCTACAGCTTCGCCCAAGGTCATTTTAACGATTTTTTCATCTGCAACTAATGTTTCGTCTTCTTGGTTTGTTGAAGGTAATAATGGTAAAACCATATCTTTTACACGTTCGAACTTCTCATAGTTCTTTTTATCAGGGTGTATGAAAAATTCAGCTTCAGCTTGGCTAAATTCTCTAAGTCTTATAACTCCCTGTCTTGGCGAAATTTCATTTCTGTATGATTTACCAATTTGAACAGCTCCAAACGGTAATTTATTTCTAAAAAACTGATTTATTCTTTTAAATTGGATAAATATACCTTGTGCAGTTTCTGGCCTCATAAAAGCTACTCTTTTACCACTTGGACCAATTGATGTTTTGAACATTAAGTTAAAGGTATCAACGTCTTTAAACTCGCCACCACATAATGGACATTTTATATTATTTTCAATGATTAATGCCTGCAATTCTTCGAGTGTCTTACCTTCAGTATCTACGTCCACGTTTTCCTCGATTATGTGGTCTGCTCTGAATGATTCATTACATTCTTTACATTGCACTAATGGGTCTGTGAAGTTATCAACGTGTCCAGATGCCTTTAAAACTTCGTAAGGGTTTATTGTAGGTCCCTCTATCTCATAAAATCCTTCATTAATAATATAATGCTTTCTCCAAGTATTTACAATATTATTCTTTAAAATTGCACCTAATGGACCATAATCAAAGAAACCTGCAATTCCCCCGTAAATTTCAAAGGAATTCCATAAATAACCTCTTCTTTTAATTAAATCCATTATTTTATTAT
Organism: Methanococcus voltae; assembly: GCF_017875395.1. NCBI lineage: Archaea > Methanobacteriati > Methanobacteriota > Methanococci > Methanococcales > Methanococcaceae > Methanococcus > Methanococcus voltae. Next base: position 121,353 of record NZ_JAGGMO010000003.1, read on the forward strand.
ATTTTTCATTTTTATCTATTTTTTCCATTTAATCACCAATTATTAAAAATTAGATTAAATCAATTTGATTAATATTATAATTTTATCAGAATTAATAAACTCATTAAAATTAATAGAATAATTTATTATATTTTCCATTATAGTTTATATTATAATTTCCTATTGTTATATTTGTTTATTATATTTGTTTATATTATTTAATTATATTATTTAATTCTAACATTTACCCTCATAACATAAATATAAACCTTAATTTTCTATTTTTAGACATTAATTATTATAAAAGTATTGTTTTATTGGACAAAATTCTATCAATTAAATAAATAAATAATGCTGACGCCATTAAATCTGCAGTAGTCCCAGGATTTAATTTATTTGATTCTTGTGATAAATACGTGTCAAAATCCAAAATTACGGTTCTATCGCCAGTTTTTTTAAAGTTTTTGAGTGTCTCTTTTGCCTTTTCAGAAACTAACTTTGAAAATTCGATGCCTTTTTTCCTTGCTATTAATGTATCAGGATATTTTGAAAGAATTTCTAAAAATGTAAGCGTTACCGCTTCGTGTATTTCCTTGCAATTCTCATAATTATTCTTTAAAAGTTCATAACCTTCATAAGATATTTTAAAATTGGAAACCCATTCTTTGGAAATGGTATCCCATTCTTTAGATATATTATAAACGTCATACAAGTTTAAATTCTTTTCAACGAGTTCCTTTTTTGAATCATTATTTTTAACGTCCGGACCCTCTTCAGGAGGATTTACATATGCCATTCCAATTTCTATTGCTTCGTATACTGCTATTGCATCATCTACGGTAGTATTATTTGTAATATATTCCGTCCATTTTTTTAATTCTTCCAAATTAAAATTTTCTAATTTTGAAGCCGCCATTGCAATTGGAGTATGTAACATGATAATGCCCAAATTTGCGTTGGAAGGTGACCACTTTACGGATTCGACTACTGCCTCTTTTATGGCTTTACCAACATTTATTTGAAAATCGCTGGATTCTTTTAAATCTGAATTTGAATCTAACTCTATACTTATATCCTGGTCTTTAAACATGTTTGAAGCAGAATATATGGCATTTCCAAAAGCTATTCCTGAAGTTATAAAATGATGATATTTTATGTCATGATAATCACGGGTTCGGTGAACGTTTCCCGGTTTAAAACTACTTACTTCTAAGCAACAAGCCATTTGTGATGCTTTCATAATATCAAAAGGATTCATTGTTATACACCCATTTAATTAATTCTATAATAATTTACTAATTTACTAATTTACTAATTTTATAGCAATTGTACATTTTAAACGTAATTCATAATAAAAATATAATCTTTATTTAATTTATTTAAATAACACGCTGTTTTATTATAAAATATTTGGTAAAAATTGCATTAAAAATAATATAATTGCAGGTAAAAATACATATCTTTAAATATGTTATAAGGAATATAATATATTATATAATTTGATATATCATATGATATATTATTTAGAATAGTTAAAATTCAAAATATAAATTACATCAAATAATTAAATTATAAAATATGGGTAACTATGAAAACAAAGAAAAAAGAACTTATGGAATATTTAATACTTTATCACATCAGTGAAAAGCCATACCATGGTTATAAATTAATTTGCGATATTTCGGAAGATATTGGAGTACCTAAAGTATCCCCAAGCTTCGTATATCCAGTTTTATCAAAATTTACTAAGAAAAAATACATCCAAGTAATTTTACATGACGATAAAAAAGTTTATGAAATTACCGATTTAGGTTTGGGATATCTGAAGGAAAATTCTGAAAAATTAGAAAAAATTCTAAAAACTAAAGATGATATTCGAGAATTTCATTTATCAGGCGGTACAAAATTGAGAAGTATATTAGAGGTATTGCACTCTGAATATTTCAATTTAGATTCTGAAGAACGGTTGAAAATTGGCAAATGTATGTTAAATTTTGCAAATGAATTGGAAAAAATAATTTACGAAGCTAAATTAAAAAAAATATAAATTAGATAACTAAAGGTGGGATGATCATGAAAACTAAGGGAGTAACTAATTTATTAGGGGACCCTAAAAAGGCAATAGTTAAAATAGCTACGCCTTTAATGCTTGCAATGTTAATTCAATCATTGTACAATTTAGTAGATACCATATGGGTTGCAGGATTAGGTGACAGCTCACTTGCTGCTGTAGGGGTATTTTTCCCAGTGTTTTTTATGCTATTGGCAATTTCCGGAGGTATGGGTATAGGCACTAGCTCTGCTATTTCCAGGCGTATTGGACAGGAAAACAGAAATAAAGCATCTCAAATAGCAGAACAGGGGATACTAGTATCGCTATTAATAGGTATTTTAGCACTTTTTACAATACCATTTTTAAACATCATATTTTCACTAATGGGCGTTGATGCTGATGTTGTCGGTCTTGCATATGATTACGGAAGTATTATTATTATGGGTGCCATTTTACTTTTCTTTACCGATATGGGTTCCGCAATATTGAGGGGCGAAGGAAATGCTAAAAAACCTATGTATGCCATTATAACAGGTTCTATTATTAACATAATACTTGATCCTATCTTTATATACATTTTAGGGTTTGGGATTAAGGGTGCTGCAATAGCCACCATAATTTCTATGTCAATCACGAGTATAATGTTTGCATATTGGTTGCTCATTAAACAAAATAATTATATAAATATAAAATTCTCAAAAGAAAACTTAAAATTAAATTATGAAATAATTAAAGAGATATTTAAAGTAGGGTTACCCTCCTCACTTTCACACGTATCTATGTCATTATCCATGTTTGGAATGAACTATATCCTAGCTCTTGTTGCAGGTACTGCAGGAGTTGCAATATTTTCAATAGGTTGGAAAATATCTTCTATGGGGGTTATTCCACTTCAAGGGATTGGGGGTAGTCTTGTAGCAGTTACGGGTGCTGCGTATGGTGCTTGTAAACCTGAAAAAATTGAAGAAGCCTATAAATATGCGATAAAATTTGCCGTATTCATAGAATCCATAGTTGCAATTGTTATATTGGCATTGGCACCTCAAATTACATATTTATTTACCTATTCGGAAGGTTCCGCATATTTGTATGAAGGAACTATACTATTCCTAGAATATATGACTTTATTCTACCCTACAGTTCCATTAGCTATGCTATCTTCTGCATTATTCCAAGGAATTGGTAAAGGTACTACATCACTTATTATGACTACCTTTAGAGCATTATTTATGCAGTTGTTAGCCTCTTACGTATTCGGATGCGTATTGGGATATGGATTAGAAGGTGTTTGGATGGGTATAATCGTTGGAAATCTAATATCTGTTATAATAATATTTGCAGTTGGACTTAATACCATAAAGAAATTAAAAAATATATTACATAAAGAAGAAGAAATTGAATTTTAATATATTAATATATAAATATATAAATATAAAATTTTCAAGTAAAAATAACATTCTAAAATATCAATACTATTACTTTTTTATATTTCTAAGAAATTTACTATAATATTGGAGTATAAATTTAACAATAGTAATATAAGAATTGAAATTAGAAAATATAAAAAACTAATTAATTAAAAAAGGGGGAAAGTATGGAAACACAAGGCGTAACTAATTTACTAGGGGACCCCAAAAAAGCGATTCTTAAGATATCTACACCTTTGATAGTTGCTATGTTAATTCAGACACTATACAACCTAGTAGATACAATATGGGTTGCAGGTCTAGGTGACAGCTCACTTGCTGCTGTAGGGGTATTTTTCCCATTCTTCTTTATACTGATGGCTGTATCCAATGGTGTAGGAGTGGGTGCTAGTTCTGCCATATCAAGGCGTATTGGTCAAAATAATCGAGAAAAAGCGTCGGTAATAGCCGAACAAAGTATAATATTATCATTTATAATTGGCATATTAGTAATAGTTACCATACCGTTCTTAAAAGCGATGTTCTTAGGGCTAGGATTTGAAGAGGATGTCTCAAATCTTGCTTATGATTACGGTAGCATTATGATTTTAGGTTCTGTAATATTATTCTTCACTAATATGGGTTCTTCAATACTTAGGGGGGAAGGAAACACTAAAAAACCTATGTACGCGATAGTTATAGGTTCCATCATAAATATAATACTTGATCCTATCTTTATATATGTATTAGGCTGGGGAATTAAAGGTGCTGCAATTGCAACGGTTATTTCAATGTTAGTTACTGCTTTGTTATTTGCATATTGGATATTTATTAGTAAAAACAATTATGTAAACATGAAATTCTCAAAAGATCGATTAATACCCGAATATTCAGTATATAAAGAAATATTTAAAGTCGGAATACCTGCGTCACTTGCTCAAATTTCGATGTCACTATCAATGTTTGCCATGAATTATATTATTGCAATTGTGGGAGGTACTGCAGGGATTGCAATATATTCCACAGGCTGGAGAATAGTATCTTTGGGAGTTATTCCACTTCATGCTATTGCTGCGGGTGTTGTAGCAGTTGCGGGTGCTGCATATGGTGCTTGTAAACCTGAAAAAATTGAAGAAGCCTATAAATATGCTATAAAATTTGCAGTAGTTTGTGAAACAGTTGTGGCAGTTGTAATATTACTATTAACGCCTCAAATTGCGTATTTATTCACCTATTCGGAAGGTTCTGCGCATTTATACGACGGAATAGTATCATTTATGAAATATATGTTCTTATTCTACCCCGTTGTTCCGTTAGGTATGTTAACGTCTGCAATGTTCCAGGGAATAAACAAAGCACGTTATTCACTAATATTAACCATATTTAGAGCCATTGTAATGCAGTTGATAGCTGCGTACGTATTTGCATTCGTATTAGGTTATGGATTAGAAGGTATATGGATGGGAATAATTGCTGGAAACGGAGTATCTGTAGTAATAATGTACCTTATAGGAATTCGTGTAATAAATAAATTAAAAGATACATTGACTAAAAAGAGCGTTGAATTTTAATAAATACTAAATTTACAAAATACTTTTTTTAATAATTTTTAATAATTTTTAATAATTTTTTATTAAGTTTTTATCAATTTTTTAGAAATATTAAAAATAGAATAGTAAAATAAGATAATAAATTGGTACTATATCTTAATCCAATATGGATAGAAGATTAAATTATATAAATTATAATTATAATCCTTTTGCTCTATCTAAAACGATATCAATAACTCTATCATCTGCACCCATTGGCTTTCTGTAGATTATTTCAACGTCTTCTGGAATATCCATAGGGTCGCCATGGCTGTGTGCATGTCCGTGAGCATGAGCGTGTGAATGGTCGTGACCGTGTTCATGGCTGTGTGCATGACAGTCGCAGTTTTCATCGTGGCATTCTTCTTTTAAAAGACCTAATATTGTAGGGATATCTCTTTCAGTGTGGTTTCCTGGTGCTAAAAATACAGGTGTTACAACGATTTTTTTGTAGCCCATGTCTATAACTTTTTGAATTGCTTCTGGAATTGTTGGGTGGTTAAATTCCATCATACCAACTTCTACAACTTCATATTGTCCTTTTGCTCTAATTTTATCAGCAACTTCCGTAACTGTTTGTTTGGAGTAAGGGAGTTTACTACCGTGACCAACCAAAACTAATGCTTCCATAGTTAAAACCTCATACTAAGTTAATGGCAACACTATTTTACATATTAAAATTCAAAATAGTATTACGATATTGTATATTTTATATTTTTAGTATTATTTTTATTAATATTTTTAATACTGTATTTTTAAGTAGCTATTATATATTATAAATCTTTCTATCTACTTCAAAACATAAAAATATATTAAACATTTCTTTAATAAATATCTTACTTATTTGAATTAAAAGACAATAATACTTAAAATTATAAAAAACGATATTAGAATAAAAATAAAAATAAAAAAATAGGAAAAAGCTATTAACATAATCTAATTATGCTTTTACTTCTTCAGTTTGAGCTTCTTCTTCGCCGTATATTTTGTGTGAAATTTCTCTTAAGGTTTCAACACCTTTTGCTTCTGTTTTTAACAATTCTAATTGAGCTAAAACTTTACTACCGAATTTCTCTTCAATCATTGCTAATCTGGTTTCTTGTAATCCTCTTCTTGCTTTACAGAAGCTACATTCAACATCTGCAGGGATTACTTGGTTTACAACAACTGCGTCAACAGGTATTTTGTACTTATCGAGTGATTTCATTGCTCTTTCGCTTTCTAAAATACTCATTTCTTCAGGGATTACTACTAATCTGAATGAAGTTCTATCAGGGTCTGCCATGATTTTTCTTGCTTTTGTAATTTTTGCTTTCATTACTTCCATTTCTTCTAAAGCTTTATCATAGTCGACATCTTCGTTATCGCCACCGAAAGGCATGAATTTTTTCATCATTTTCATCATGCCACTCATTTGCTTTTTAAACTTAATCATTTTTGTCATGTATTTGTCCATGATTTCTGGTAAGCCTAAGAATCTTAATGTGTGACCTGTTGGTGCTGTATCGAATACAACTACATCAAATTCATTTCCATCCATATATTTTAAAAATACATCAAATGCTGCACTTTCGTCAGTACCTGGTGCTAAAGAAGCCATTTCTAATTGCTCTTCTAACATTCCACCCATCATTGGGTTTTCGTCCATTTGGTTTTTTAACTTGTCTTTGTATTGTTCCATTGCTGCTTCAGGGTCAATCTCTACAACGTATAAATTATCGAATCCGTTTACTTTTGTAGGTTCGTGACCAAATTGTTGTTCAAAACTGTCTTTTAATGAGTGTGCAGGGTCTGTTGATACAATTACAGTCTTTAAACCTTGTTCAGCACAGTAAATACCTGTTGCTGCACTCATTGTGGTCTTACCAACACCACCTTTTCCACCGAACATGATGTATTTTGTTGTCCCATCTTCTTTATCTAATTTTTTTGAGGTAATTCCTTTTAAAGAATTTTTTATTTTGGAGAATACCAAATTATCACCTTTTAGTGTCATAAATATAATAATGATAATAACAATAACAATAATTGTTAATAAGAGATTTAGAATTACGTAGTGTAAATTTATAATTTTATAATGTTTATTGTAATGTTTAAATAATTATCGATTAGTAGTCAGTAGTAATTGAGTATAATAAGTTAATATTATTTGCAAATTCTATAAGTTATTTATGTTTAAACTATTTATACTCATTGATTTAGTTAAAATAAAAATTTTTGATTAGATTTGTTAAATAAGGTAAATTAAGTAAGTTAAATATTATTTTATGAATTTTCTTTAGTACAATATTCTTTTAATTTGCGTATAACTTCTTCTTTATCCACCATGGTACATACACAACCATCTTTAAGTAATAAAACACCTTGAACCGGTATTCCTAACTTAGACACTCCATTCATACCCATAAATAAATCTATATGGCAAGCAACTGCAAATATACCATCAGGCTTACATTCTCTAAGCAAACGTTTCATAAATGTAGAACCTGGCACAATATACGTAGCCATATAACCGCACTCTTCGCCTGCTTTTATTAAATCCCCCAAAGGACATTTTTTACAGTGTATACATTTAATACCATCCTTTCCAAGCTTTGCCGGGCAATCTAAATCCCTTAAGCAATGTGGTAATATCAAAACTTTCCTTTTTGATTTTAAGAATTTTTTGCGGTAGTATTTATTATAAAAATCTATTGCTACATTATAAAAACTATATTCTGTACCTATCCATAAGAAAAATTTTAAAAGTATTGGGTAATAATTATTTAGTATATATAATGAAACTCTAGGTAATAGTATAATTCCCCTTTTCATCAACACATAACCTAGAAAAATTGATAAAGTAAGTATAGTACTAACGACAAATAATATAATTAATGATACAATACCTAATGATTGAATTCCAAATCCTAATATATCCATGTTATCACGGTGATTTTATGAGTGTAAATATATATATTGACCATAATTTTTATGATAATAACGCCTACGGCTATGAAAGTCATTCTGATAATAATAAATCAGACGAATGTTGTGTAGATGACTCTTATAATCCTAATTCGCAGGTATCTTCAGAAACCGACTTATTAAATAAAAATCCTAATGAGTTAGTATATATAACCAACCCCGGAGATTTAACTAAGTTAGACCATGTTTCACAGTATGCACCGCTCCGCGGAGATAATAAAATAGATTACTCCAACTATTGTGCAATTGTAATCGACGTATTAAGAGCCTCCACAACAATATCTACATTATTAGAATTATACGATAAAGTATATATAACAGATAGTATCGAAAAAACTATGAATTTTCCAAATTCTATCAAAATGGGCGAGAGAAACGGCATTAAAATAGACGAATTTGATTATGGAAATTCGCCTGTAGAAATATTAAAAGATAAAAATAAAATTACCGAATTTACAAAAAATGGGGGTAATTTAGTACTTACCACAACAAATGGTACCCGAGTTTTGAATAGTATAATTTCAGATGACATTTATATGGGTTCAATAAATAATGCCGAAGCAGTTGCAAAAGAAGTATACAATACTGCAGTTGAAAAAGACAAAGACATCGTGCTGATTCCGTGCCATAGGTGTGGTGATTTTGCAATAGAGGATTACATAGGTGCTGCGTTAATTGTAGAACATATATTGAAAATTCCTGGAAACAAAATAACGAAACAATTGGAACAATTAATTCCACTTAGAAGTACCATAAAATTCGACTGGAAAAATACGATATTAAATTCAAAATCTGGCCAAGGTTTGAGAGCTAAAGGATATCCTTATGATGTATTATACTCTGTTCAAGAAAATATATACGATAATGTCGGCAAATATAACCAAAAAGAGAATTATGTTTACAAAATATAATTAATGGATTATATCCTAATTTATTATTTTTATATCTTTATTTTTATATCTTTATTTCTATATCTTTATTTTTATATCTTTATTTTTATATCTTTATTTTTATATCGTTATATTTTTATTTTTACCCATATTGATTATTATATTCACTATTTTATTTATCATGAATTATCACAATATATAGAAATTAATAAATATTTAAACTTATGATTTTATATTACAACTTAATTATTTTTACAAATATAATAACATTTAACTTATAATACATTGATTAATACAAAATTAAGTACATCATAAACATATAGTATGAGATTATATTTAGTAGATGTATTATTCAAGATTAAACATAATTTCTAAATCGTTTCAATAATCTAATTAATTAAAAACTAATTAAAATTACGCAATTACAAAAATATCAAAAATAGTTAAAATTTACCGAAAAAGAGAGATAAAATGTTATACATATTAGCAATTTTATTATACATTGCAATGATTGGATTTGTTGCATACATTAGTAAAAACAAAATAAAAGGATTTTCTGACTTTTTCCTTGGCGGTCGTTCCGTTAATCCCTGGATGTCTGCATTTTCATACGGTACTGCATACTTTTCAGCGGTTTTATTCATTGGATACGCTGGAAAAATTGGATGGGGCTTTGGTATGTCCACCCTATGGATTGTATTAGGTAACGCATTATTAGGTTGTTACTTAGCTTGGGGTGTTTTAGGTAAAAAAACAAGAGAAATGACTCAAAGGCTCAATATATCAACCATGCCCGAGTTTTTAGAAATTAGATATAATAATAAAAAATTAAAGGCCGTTACATCGTTTATAATATTTTTATTTTTAGTACCATATTCTGCTTCTGTTTATAAAGGTTTGGGGTATTTATTTGAACAAATATTCGGTATTCCAACAATATATGTGTTATTATTAATGACTACACTTACAGGATTATATTTATACTTTGGAGGGTTCGTTGCTGCTACTTTAGCGGACTTTATACAAGGTATTATCATGTTAATAGGCGTAGCATTGATGTTATTCTTTGTAGTTGGCACTTCAACAGTTGGTGGAATAGATAATGTGATTCCTGCATTATATTCCATAAGTCCACAATTAGTAGACCCTATTGGACCTCCTGGGTTTATACCATTGATTTCATTAGTAATCCTTACAAGTTTGGGTACTTGGGGTTTACCTCAAATGATACATAAATTCTATACTATTAAAGATGAAAAATCCGTAGTATGTGCTAAATGGGTATCCACATTCTTCGCATTAATTATTAGCTTTGGAGCATACTTTATGGGTGTTTTAGGTAGATTATTCTTCCCTACTGCCCCACCAACATATATGGGATTACCAAATTTCGATATGATTATACCTACAATGGTAGATACGGCATTACCTAATTGGGTAGCTGCAATAATATTAGTATTGGTTCTTTCAGCATCAATGTCTACTTTAGCGTCTTTAGTTCTTGCTTCAAGTTCCGCTGTAGTCGTAGATTTCTTAAAAGAAATGAAACCAAACATTACAGGTACTGAATTAATGAAAACTATGAGAATAGTTTGCCTTATGTTTGTAATCTTATCATTTATATTGGCAATATTCCCTACGCCAATTATATCATTGGCTGCCCTATCTTGGGGTTTAGTATCTGGATGTTTACTTGCACCATATGCCCTTGGTCTTTATTGGAGAGGAACAACCGTACAAGGAGTATGGGCGGGTATTATAACAGCATTAGTTGTTATGTTAGGTGGTTCTGCTGTTGTAGGATTAGGCAGTTCGTTAATACCTACATTAAGTGCTATATCTATAGTATTACCTATCTTTGTAGTTTATTTCGTTAGTTTATTTACTAAAAAGATGGATAAAAGATATCTTGACTACATATACGATACAGGATTTAACTCGGAAAATAAAAACAATGATAGTGGAAATGAAAATGATTTTAATTCGGAAAATCATGAAATACCTGAAAAAGTAAATATTAGATATAAAAAAATAGATAATAAGGAATAAGAAGAAATAATTAAATACTGAAAAACGAAAAACGAAAATAATATAAAATTAATTCTAGATTAATAGATATAGTTAAAATAATTGAATAATTTAGCATAATTGAGGAGATTATATGTCTGAAATTAAAATATGGGATGAAGTGGAAAAATTAGATAGAGAAGGAATAAAGAAAATACAGATTTCTAAATTAAAAGAAACTGTAAAAAGAGCTTATGAAAATGTTCCACTTTATAAAGAAAAATTCGATAAAATTGGACTTAAACCTGAAGATATACAAACATTGGACGATTTAAAAAAGATTCCCTTTACTGAAAAAGATGATTTCAGGCAAAATTATCCTTTTAGAATGTTTGCAGTGCCTAAAAAAGAAATTGTTAGAATTCACGCATCCTCTGGAACCACAGGTAAACCTACAGTAGTTGGATATACAAGAAAAGATATGAACACTTGGACCGATTTAGTTGCTAGAATGATTACTCAAGCCGGCGTAACTGACGAAGATACTGTTCAGATTGCTTTTGGTTACGGTCTTTTTACAGGTGGATTTGGTTTGCATTATGGCATGGAAAGAGTAGGCGCTTCAGTTATACCAATGTCAAGCGGAAACACCAAAAAACAAATTATGATTATGAAAGACTTCGGAACAACCGTATTGGTAAGTACTCCATCTTACGCTTTGCACATGGCAGAAGTTGCTGAAGAAATGGGAATCGACCCTAAAAAAGATCTAAACATTAAATTTGGGTTATTTGGTGGAGAAGGTTGTTCAGAAGATGCTAGGCGCGAAATAGAAAAAAAATGGGGATTATTAGCTACTGAAAATTACGGTATGAGCGAATTAATTGGTCCGGGCGTTGCTGGAGAATGTGTTTACCAATGTGGTATGCACATTGCTGAAGACCACTTTATACCTGAAATTATCAATCCTGAAACTGGCGAAGTACTACCTGAGGGAGAAACTGGTGAATTGGTTGTAACAAGTTTATCAAAAGAAGCTCTTCCAGTATTAAGATACAGAACCAAAGATATCACAAGTTTAACATCTGAAACTTGTAAATGCGGTAGAAAAAGCGTTAGAATGTCTAAAATTAAAGGAAGAACTGATGATATGATGGTAATTAGAGGAGTAAATGTATTCCCATCACAAATTGAAACAGTTTTATCCGATGTAAAAGAGATAGGACCGCATTATGAAATCATTGTGACTACAAAAGGTCACCTTGACCAGATTTCAATTAATGTGGAACTTTCAGACAGCAATCTTCTTGAAAGCTACGGTTGTTTGGAAAAACTCAGTAAATCTATCGAACATAAGCTTAAAACAGTTCTTGGATTAGGAATTAAGGTAAATCTTGTAAACCCTAAAACACTTGAGAGATTTGAAGGTAAAGCTAAAAGAATCAAAGATTTAAGAAATATAAAAGAATAATATGTTATTTATTCTACATATAATCTATTTTTTACTTATATAATATCGTTTAATTAATTTTTTATGTTAAAAATTTTAAAAAGAGATATTTATTTTTATTATTTATTTTACTATATTATTATTTTATTAGTCTATTAGTTTATTTTATAATTATTTTATTAATCATTTTGTCTTAACTTTGCCAATAATCGCAATATTTCCAAGTAAACCCATACAACAGTTACTAAAATTCCAAATGCTCCATACCATTCCATATGCTTTGGAAGTCCGTATTCTGCACCTTTTTCAATGAAATCAAAGTCCAATAGTAAGTTTAACGAAGCTACCCCGATTACAAGTAAGCTAAATCCTATACCTATTAACCCACCTTCGTAAATAAATGGCGCGTATATTCCAAAGAAGCTTAATATGAAAGTTAATAAGTACAATAACGCAATACCGCCGGTTGCTATTAATAAACCTGTTTTAAATTTTTCAGTTACTTTTATTATTTTAAATTTATAAACAAATATCATTGTTAATAATACTCCAAAGGTTCCAAAACTTGCTTGAAAAGCTATTCCTGGGTACATTGTTTCAAATACTGCTGAAATAAATCCCATTGCTAAACCTTCGCATATTGCATACACTGGTGAAAGAATTGGAGCTGTCGTATTTTTAAAAGATATGATTAAAGCTAAAATAAAGCCTACAATAATTCCGCCCATGCCCAACAAACCTGCAAAGCCAGGTTGTGACGCGTATAATGTCCAAGAAATTACTGCAGAACCTATTAAAAATATCGTTAATATAAATATTTTGTTTATTGAACCGTTTATTGTCATTTGCTCGGTTATAGGTATACTTGAAGTACTACTTGCAAGTTGTCTGTAACGTTCCATTGCTTGAGCTCCGAAAACTGGATTAGAACTTTTCATGTGTTCACCTTTAAATTAATTTGATGTAAATTTTATAAATTAGATGATTGTTAGATAATATTTAGATTAGATTTTAAAATAATAAATTTATAAATTTATGTATCTATAGTATGTAAACTTAAATATATAAATTGTTCTAAATAATATATTATATAAATATGTGGTCGATAAATATAAATATTTAAATTATATGATTAACGAAAGGTTTATATAGTAAGTAGTAATATGTATAGTTGCAACTAATGAAATGGAAATAATGAATTAGAATGCAAAAGTAAATATGTAGTGAGCAGGGATCGCCGAGCCTGGTCAAAGGCGCTGGACTTAAGATCCAGTCTCGTAGGAGTTCGAGGGTTCAAATCCCTTTCCCTGCACTAACTGATTTAGGAGTTTGATATTAAGTTATCAAGCTCCTTTTTCTATTTATGGAGTAATTTTTTAGGTATTGTACCATACCTATAGGACTGGATTTAATCCAGTAAGTAAATAGGTACAAATTCAGTTCAATAAAATTGAGACTTTGTTGTAAATGAATACTCATTTAGATAATATTCTCAAAAAAATTGAGTAAGTAATGGATAGTTTGCTTTTTTAGTATTGTTTATAATATTAGTTTATTTTAATGTATAAATATATTTGTCTATTGACGTATAGATATTAGTTAAATGCATTATTTTTGTTAAAAATGTATCGTTTTATTTAAGTATATGGATATAGTTTAAAAAAAAGAATTTTAAGATTTATTCACTAATGAAGAACCCTTTTCGAGGTTCGAACAAATCACCAATATTCTTTAACTTCTTGATGACTTGTTCATATGCTTCTATTGGATACTTTAAAACTTCAGTAACATATTCCAACAACTCCGTTGTTGAGATTCCACCTTTAGCTTTATTGATGATTGCTTTATCCAAATCTATTTTAATATTATCATTAAATACTTTTACAAAACTATTCAATAGGTTATCAATCCCAAATACTTGGATAGTTGCATTTTCTCGTTTTGTTTTTAACTCTGATGAGTTATAACTATAGATTGATGATAATATATTCTTTATTTCCTCAAATTTAAGTTTAATACCTAAATCTCTTTTAACGATGTTAATGATGCTTTTGATGTTTATTTTTTTATTGTTTAATTTATTGCCTAACTTGAATATCTTAATCAATACTTTTGACTCAAATATTCGTTTATAGCCTTTAACATCCTTTATATTATTTTTAAGTCCTTTAACAATATTATATGCAATGTTTATTCTTTTATTAATTGAACCCCATTTGGCAGGTGCACAACTTGAAACCGCTTCAGCAATTTCTTCAGTACTTGCATCTTTACCCATCAATAATTTTGAGAGTTCAGGGTATTCATTATGTAGTTTTAAGTAGCTAATTACACGCTTGCATATTTTTATGTGCTTCATAACGAGGTATTTCTCGGTTTCGGTAAACATATCATATTTATGATGTAATAAGGCGCTGTCTACAGCTTCAAAGTTATCATTTATTATTTCTACAACTTTTAAAACTTCAAATTGGTTTAATTCTTTTACGAATTTTCTTGTTTCAATAATGTCTGAAACATCTGTTCCTTCAATATCCAAATGAGGAATTATTTTCCATTCTGAATTGGTTGTTGCTTCAAAGTAAGTTTTTAATAAACTTGAATCTGCTACAATTTGTCTTTCTAATTTTCTGTTGACAAGACTCGCTATTTTAGATTCATCAACGATATACTTACCATCTTTCCACTTTAAAACTTGCAATTGATTTATCATATTTGTATATTTAAATTCCATATCTTTATTCATTAATTCGCCGTTGTATTCAGTCATTAAATATTCATTGAATAATGATAAATCTTCTTTTGCAACCTCCAACATTTTATTATATTTTAATATATTATGCTGGTGACCTGCTTGTGAATATATGATACAAGTATTACCGCCGTTTCTAACTCTTGCTAAAAACTGTCTCATTATAGTAGCGGATGAAGTTTTAAGTACTGCAACGATGTCAACTTTATCTTTAATGTTCATTTGAACTGATTCTTCTTGTTCGGAACCATTTTTAATATTAATTCCTTCAGCAATGACTCTTGTTGCTAATATTAAACCGTCAGGAATTCTTTCTTGTTTTATAATCATTTGTGCAGCTTCATCGGTTTCAACTGATTCTCTTGTAATTTCATAAATTGGTGAATTAAAATTATAAATATTTAATAATTCTTTAATCACTTCAATCTCTTTTTTAGAGTCGACTAACACCAATGACTTTTTACAATCTCTATTGAATGCCGTTGTGATGTATTTACAGAAATTAATAACATTATAATTTGCCAAATGTCCAATATCAGATTCAACAACGTATGTATTTTTAAAATATTGTTTATTATCATTGAATTCAGCTTTTACAATTTTTCTATTCTGAAGGTTTACAAGTTCAGGCGTTGCAGTTAAATATACTGAAGCATGAACTTTTTCAGAATAATTTTCTATTTTATTAATTTCGTCTCTTCTAAGGTCCTTTTGAAGTATCATATTGTGAGATTCGTCAACGATTAATATTACATCGTCATCGTCTCTTATTTGCACTCTTTCGTATGTTCCTTTGCTGGTTTTCTCAAATTTGATACTTTCAAACTTGATATCGTCCATGATGTTAAATAATTGGTTGTAGGTTCCTATAATCAATCTTGTATCATTTGCGGTTCTATGCTTTGCCTTACTGCCTTCATAGTATGCTGGAACTCTAATTCCTTTATTTAGTAAATTGCTTTGTGTTTGCTTCACTTGGGTTCTGTAAGGGAACAATAACACTATTGTTTTATCTTTATAATCATTGGTAAGTTTATCAATGTTATTTGTGATATTGTAGGTTTTTCCTCGCCCTGTTTCAGCTTGTAAGATTACACTTTGTTTTGTTTGTATTGAATTATTCACTGCAGTTTGCAAAACGTCATATGAAAGGTATTTGTTACACTTTATTGTACTTGCTTCTTTATTTTTATTTAATAATTCAATTAAATATTCCTCTGCAGATACGTAATCGCTTAAGTTGTTTGAAATTCCTTTTGATTTTATAAATTCTAAAATTTTATCTTTGAAACCGCCCCATAAGTATGCTACAATGTTGGTTCTTAAACTGTTATTGTGCCAGTCAACCGCTACGGCATTATGAGCTTGGTTCGGGTATATTGTACAGTCAGGGTTGTTTCCATCGTTGTAGTATATCGAATATATACTGATATATTTACCATTTGATTTATAACCAATTTTTAAATAATCAAATAATTCAATTATCCAATCTTTGTTATATTTTTCAGTGAGCTTTGTTTGAATAAATTTTGTAAATTTATATTCTTTTTTAGATAAAGATTTAAAATCTTTTATTTTAATATTAGCTTTTTTTAATTTATTAATTAATTCAAATGACTCGGTTGTCTCGTTGGATTCCTTTACGGTTGATATATATTCTTTATTTTCGATTCCAAATTTAAATATAAATACTTCAGGAGTAATTGGAACTAAACTATTTTTTATAAATAAAATTTTACAGTTCCTTTCAGTTCCGTATTTTTCTTTTCTGTTTTTGGTTCCAGGTAATCTGTCAACTCTTGCTATATCGTACATTGCAGAGTCTGCACCGTTTCCTATTTCTTCAGCAATTTTTGAGAAGATTGGAAGTTCTAATCTTGATATAGGTCTGTCTATGTAGTAGATAAATCTTAAACCGCCACCTGTAAAAACTATTAAATGCGGTTTTGTATAGTCATCAGGCAACATATTAAAGATATCTTTTATTTTTTGGTTCATTTCTTCCTTTGTTGGTTCTTTGTGTTTCCATTCATCGATATCAAAATCAATTGGAATGTATGACCAAGCGGTTGATGATTTAGAAGTACCTTTCTTTTCTTGTCTTGGAGCAATGCCTATTGACACGGTTGTTATTCTTGCTCTTGCTCCTATTCGTTGTTTTATTTGTTGTTCTTTTTCGTAAATTTTGTTTGAAATGGTTTCGGCAGTATTTGCGATGTTAATACTGCTGTTAAAATCTGGGATTTCTATAAATTCGGAGTACGCCCAAGAATTTCTATTATTTGGCTTTTGATATTGCTTATCTAATTCTACCAAATATCTTACTTCAAAAAAGTTCATATTCTTTGCAGATTTGGTTAAATCTTTTTTAAGTTCTTTGATTGAACCGTCAGCTACGCCCAATACTATTTTACTTCTAAAATTAGCAATTGAAGTTAATAATACGCCGATATGGTTAACTAATTGCTTCTTATCAGTTTTTTTGTATTGTTTATAGTTTTTCATAGTACCAAATCTTTTATTTTATTTTTTTTATTAGTTTATTATTTTTTTTAGTTTTATTTTTTAAATTTAAGTTAGTCATCTTCCTTTAATTTCCCTATTAAGTGCATTGACCGAATAACTCCAGGTTTTTCGTAAATTTTCTTATTTTTATTATGATATTTTTTGAATATTTTATCGCATTCGATATGAAATTTAATATTATTAATTAATCCTTTTTCAGGTATTGAATAGTAAAGTTCTTCTAAAACGTCAATAGGTAGCTCATCGTAAATATTACCTTCACGAAATCCTAAAAAATCTTTCTTTACTTTTTTCTTCGGTTTTAATTTATTAATTATTAATTTTTTAAAAATTCTTTTAAGAACCCATAGCAAAGTTATTTTTTCAGATTTTTCCATATTTTCACCATTTTATTAATTTTATAAATTCTTTTTAATGGTGTTCAATAATATGTTTGTTCTTTCTTTGCTGTGTGCATAGAATAGTGTTGTCTCAATACTACTATGTCCTAAGTATTCTTTAACAACTTCAATCGGAACACCCTTATTTAATAGTTCCACGGCTCTCCCGTGTCTTAAGGAATGAACTACTACCCTTCTATTCTTGGGGATTTTGCCCTGCTCTTTTAGCTTGACTACTGCGTTCCTATATACTTGGCTTAACCAACCTCTTCTTACAGGTCCGCCCCTTATACTTTGGAATATAGGGTCGCTGTTGCCAGTGTTAACGTTATATTTAACGTATTCCTTTAAAGCGTTCAATGTGTCACTTGAACATACTACAAAACGCTCATTACTGGATTTAGTATTTCTAATTCTAAATTTGGCTTCTTTAAAGTCACAGTCTTCGTAAGTGATTCCGATTACTTCGGAAACTCTGCAACCTGTGTCCCATAACATTCTAATCATTAAAGCATCTCTTAAATTTGACCTACTGCGGTGCTGTAAGATTGCTTTTAAAATTTCATTTAATATTTTTGAATCAATTGAATCATAGTGCTTTACTTCAAATTTACTGAATCGTCTTCGCTCTTTGCATTCTGTTTCAAATTCTTTGAAGTTGTGTAATCTTAAAACCCTGTAAAATACTTTTAAAAGCTTAAAGTATTGAATTACTGAATTTCCTAACTTTCGTTCATTTTCCAAATAATTAAAAAATTTGGTAAACTCTGACCTATTCAATGTGTCAGGTTCTTTGTCTAATTTTTTACAGTATGCTAAGAAGACTTTGAGTCTTGAAATATCACTTTTAATCGTGTTTTCTTTTATTCGGTCGAATTCTCGTTCTTCTCTAAATTGTGCTATCCATTTGTTTTCGTCTGTAATCTCTGTTTTGCTTCTGCCAGTGTTTACGAGAATTAAATCTTTCATATTAGCATTCATATTCTTCCTCTTGGAATATTATGCAATTTAATAGAAAATTTGCCCCTATTCCGTACTTGGAAACTATTTCATTCTCTTTATCGGATAATGTTAATAATTTTTTAGTTTTTAAGTTTCTATTTTTTATTTCTGCGATTGTTTCGGGGGCTATGTTTCCACAATTTTCCATTTTATGCACGTAATATCTTAACTCACGTGCTCCGATGTTTTTGTATAAATTGAAGTATCTTCTCATCAAACCACCTAAGATTTAAAAAATTAAATTTTATCCTATTTCACTACCCTATTTATCAAGTGTAATTTTTTATCTGCTTTAACGAGTACATTGCTATGTGAAACAATAATGTCAAATATATTAACCTCTTTTTTTGAGTACTGATCAAATATTTCTCTTTTTATTGTTCCAATAACACTTTCTTGGAATTCTTTATAATCTTCATTATCTTCTAAATTTAAAT
Source organism: Methanococcus voltae (assembly GCF_017875395.1). Lineage (NCBI taxonomy): Archaea > Methanobacteriati > Methanobacteriota > Methanococci > Methanococcales > Methanococcaceae > Methanococcus > Methanococcus voltae. Next base: position 140,791 of record NZ_JAGGMO010000003.1, read on the forward strand.
AATCCATAAATTCCTGTTCTGATTTTGTATACCCTATTTCAGTATCTATAATCATACTATACCTCAATACTATAACCTAAATTTATTAGGTCATCTTTTAATCTATTAAGCTCGTTTTCGTCTTCTAAAACTATAGCAATACCTAATTTACCTAAGTACTTACGAGATACGCCGATTTCAGCCCCGTTGCCTCTTGGTTTTATTAGCCGTTCTTTTGTGATTATCATTATTTATCCTCTTTTAAACTTCGGTATTCTTCTTCGTCGCCGATTACTTGAACGATTACTTTTTTACCGATGTACCTTGCAGGTATGGCAGGTTGGACCCTTCCAGACTGCCCCAAAGGTTTTATAACTCCTTCTTGTTGGTGAACTATCATCATAATATGTACCACCCTATTGGCTTTTTATTCCTATAATGGAATATAATTAATTTACTATATATACTTTTGGAAATTTTTTCCAGTATTAAAATTTTAATTCCAATATAGTAATTTTTTATCCATTACTTATTTAATAAACATACTTAACAAAAATATCAATATTGTTTAATATATTCCCTAGTTCAATAATATTCAGTATAGAAAAAAAGGGATAATATGATAATTAATCTGATTAAAAAAAAGCACGTGGACAGAATTTTAAAAATATTAGGTAAAGAAAAAGAATTATATTTTGGACAATTGGGTGCAGAACTTAATATAGACCCTAGTTCATTAAATAAAATACTTAAAGAGATGTATTCTTTAAATTTAGTTAATAAAAGAGAAGAAAAATCAGATTATAAACTAGCTAAGGTTTATTATTCACTCAGCCCGTTAGGTATTGAATTATTAAAAAGATATGAATATTTAGAAGAATTAGATAATTTAAAAGAAAGTAAGGATGATAATTCAAATTCAAAAAATATTCAAACAAACAATACTGGAACCATTATTAATAACGTAGGCGATATTAACGGGGATCTTACATTTCATAAATAATATTAATTTATATTACCCAGTAGATATTAAAAAACTTAAAAAAGGAAATCTAATTTTTTTATTAATATTTTAAAATTATAAATTTTATTTTTTTATTTGCAGTATTAAGGAATATAAATATTTATTTTATTAAACATATTAATATCTATATTTATCACAACTTAATAGATATTAGTATATACATAAGATATTAAAAATATTAATATGCTTTGTCGTAGATGAGCATTTTTAAAATATTTAATAGGGTGAAATGGTGGAAGATGAAAATCTAAAAAATAAAATTATGGAGTATGCCTATAAGCGATACAAAACCAGTATGACGGAATTTTATATACAAGACATACCTGAGTACGATCAAAAGTCAGAAGATAATATTCAATTAAAAATTCTTAAAAATCTTGAATTCTTAGAAATGGATGGATATATATATTTGTTAAACGAAAAAAGTATCCCCACACTGGGTAGTGATATTGGGATTATAAATCCTATGTTAGAAATAGCAATAACCGAAGAAGGCATTGATTATTGCGACAGTATTAATATAGGTGCTGATTTAGATACATTAGAAGATGAAAAGTTACAAAATGATATTCTAAATTATGCATATATGCAATATAACAAAGCCAGTACAGAATTTATGTTAGATAAACTTTATAGGGATTACCAAACTAAAATGGGTAATATTGATAGTGATTTAGAACTTAAAATTCTTAAAAATCTTGAATTCTTAGAAATGGATGGATATATACAATTAATTGGAAAAAAACGTAGATTATATATAGGAGAATCTACGGGTGTACCAGACATTAGATTAAAAATAAAAATAACTAAAGAAGGGATAAATACTTTTAGATAATTATTTTTAAAATTAATTATTATTTTATTTTTTTAATATGTTTTTAATAAATATTATATACTAATTTTAAATTACTTTAATATTAAATTTATAAAATAATAACTAAGTTATCGAGGAATATTATGTATTTAAAAATATTATCAAAGAAATATGTTAAAGAAATTTTATATTCATTAACAAAAAGTGATATTGATTATTCAGAATTTAAAGAGATGTTTCCAGAGACTTCCAAGTCTGCACTTAGTCGTTTGCTTACGGAACTTACAGATTATAAATTAATTGATAAAATAATGATACCAGATTCTAAGTATCAAATACCATCTAAAAAGTTTAAAATTACTCCGCTGGGTTTGGAAGCTTTGAAAATTTACGAATTAAATGAAAAATTAATTAATCAACTATTTAGTGAATTTAAAAATAAGAAAAATTCCGAAGTAAATGAAAAAGGTCCTAAAACTGTAAATTCATACGATAATGTTAATGGCGATAATGTAATCGTTAATAACTCACAAAACTCTTCGATAAATGTAAAAAAATAATAACAACTGTTTTATCAATATTACTAATAATTTTTATTTTTAAGTAATATATTTTTTGAATTCTAATTTATTATATATAACTCTTTTTATTACGATTAATTAATAAATAATTAATATATGTTACAACAATTTTTTATTATTTATAATTAGAATGAGGGGAGATTATGCCGCCAAAAACTACAAAAGGCAAAATTAGAAAGACTTTAACTGGAGATGGGAGAAAAAAACCATCTAAATTTGTAAAAGAAAATGCAGAAAAAGCATTCGGAAAATCAAAGAAAAAATAATTATTTTTTATTAACTATTATTTAATGAGGGTACAATATGGCAAATGGTTCATTAGACGTAAGAGTGTTATCAAAACATAAAATTAAGATTGAAGACAATGTATTATCCGTTAATTATGCTAAAAAAGCATATGTTTCACTCGATAAAATTACTGCGGTTGAATTTGACAACAACATATTATTTACTGCTATTTTTTTGAGTATTCTTGTTATATTGTTAGGAATTTTCTTAAATTTTGTATTTAATAGTGTTATGCCTGCAGCAATAGGATTTGGCTTGGCAATTGTGGGCATTCTGTGTTGCGTATACACTACAAGAGTCACCATATATGCTAGTGGCTATAAACTTGCACTTCAGGGAACTTTTGGCTCTATGAAAGAATTATATGAAGAACTTAAAAAATTAGTTTAAAATTTTATTGTTTTTATTATTTTTATAATAATATTACAAATTACTAAAAAAGTATTACGATATACTTGTTAAAATAAAAATCCCTATTTTAAGTTAACTATTTTAAAAAAGCACTATTTTAGTATTTAATGAAGATATGCGGAACCACCCGCATATCAAAAGATCCGCATAAATTTAAATTATACATAGCAACCAACATTATGTATAATTTATCGTATTCTCTTTATCATTATTAGATATCTCATAATCAACTTATGCTGACATCTATATTTCATAGATAAATATTATATTCAATAATAATACTGTGTCAAAACTATATATAGTTTTGCGCCAAAACTGCGATACTATATAAAGTCAGGTTCTAAAAACTGTGATCCCTGTATCAAAAAAATATTTAAAAACACCATTTAACATTATTAAACGTTTAAACTTGTGAAATATACTAAAAAAAGAAAAAGATAAAACTTAGAGTATAAGTTTTATTACATTACCTTAAAAAGAAAATAAATTTACAATAAATGCAAACATATCTTTCAAAGAAAATGCATTGGTTGCTTTTTCTTTTTCAGTGTCCAATTCAAATAAGAATTTACACTTCATGCTCTCACCTCATTAGTTAGTGAGGCACGTATTCTCAGGTGGTTTTATTTGTGCGGATCATTATTCTTATTTAAAAATTTAAATAATAATGATAAAGAGAATACGAAATCCTCCTAAATACTATATATATAGGTCATAATATAAATACTTATAATCATAATCCTTTTTTAAAATAGAACTCTAAAAAAATGTGTATACATAATACGAGTGTAAAACGATGTTTAATTAAACTGATATATAAATATATCTGTTTAAACATTGAAAGAAGTATAATTATACTATATAATAAATTAAGATATGGAGTCTAACTAAGCTAAAAAATGGTAAAATATTATATAAACTATCTAATAGAGTAATATATTAAAAAAAAGCATTTTAATCGCTTATGTGTTGACAAAAGCATACTTTTTAAATTTTATTTTTATTATTTATTTAAATTATTATTTTTAAAATTTCAATTCTAAATTATCATATTTAACTCTTTTTATCGTGATTAATTAATAAATAATTAATATATGTTACAACAATTTTTTATTATTTAATTTGTTTAATACTAATCTATTATCCATAATATGAAGGTACATTATGTTCCAAAATGACATATTTCAATTTATTTGGCCAACAATTAAATCACTTATAGGTTTTGAAAATATAACTTTTAGCACTGCAGAATTACAGTTTTTTTTAATAATGGCATGTTTTATAATTATAGCATATACCTTATTGATGAAATGGCAGTCTAAAATTAGAGATAAATTATTTAACACCCTTATGATTGAAGTTGCTTATTTAAAAAGGAAGTATTACGAATCCAAAGGTAGTACATCAAAAAAACCCACTGAGAACTATGATACATATTTCAGTGATACTATAAAATCAAAAATTGATAAAATTGATAAAGAATCTGAAATAAACTATAAAAAAATGATAATTTTCTTTTTGTGTTTTTTAGGATCCTCCGTGATTATTATTGACCTATTATCCTTCCACAAAATAAATAATATGTTTATAATAGTGTGTTCTCTTTTGACCCTATTTTTTGCCATACAAACCCACACCTACTATGAAAAAATTAAAGAAGGATTAGAACTCCAAAAAGAAATTGTAAAAGAGTAGATAAAATGAGCAAGTTTAAAATTAAATCTTTTGACATATCTAAATTCTCAAATGATGCATACTTGGGCGTGAAAAAAGAAGATACTTACTTACATAGTTTATTAATCCGTGGAGCCAATAAAACAGGTAAATCAACTACAGTAGAAGCGCTTAATTACGCAATTTACGGTCCAGAATGTGTCAATAGTAAATATCCGATAACTAATAATTCAAGAACGGATATTGAATTGGAAAATTCGGATTATAATCTAAAAATCTACAGATCTGGAAATAAAAAACATAAATTAATAATTAAAAATAAAAATACTAATGAAACACTACCTGAAATAACAAATCATGACGAAATTCAAAAAAATTTAATCAAAATATTTAATATGGAATATAATAAATTAAAAGAACTTAAATATAAAACTATTTATCAAAATGAAAATAACAATTTAAGAAAAAAGGGTATTAATGAATTAAAAAATGCCATATCCTATTACGGAGGATATTATAAAGAAAATTTAGAATTAATAGAAGACGAACAGTTATTGAACCAGATCAAAAAAGAGATTGAAAAATTAGATAACTCCAACAACCAGATCAAAAAAGAGATTGAAAAATTAGATAGAAATATCAAATACAATGAACAGGATCAGCAGAATATTTCCCAATTTATTCAATATTATGAATCAGGTGAATTGGAAAAATATTTTACCACTAAAAAAAAGAATAAAGAAGCGGAAAATGAATTAAAAAAGTTAGGGCAAGTTGTAAAAGAAATCACCCGACTTCAAGAAGAAAAAAGAGGAATGGAACGATCAATGGATGAAATAAATCTATATTATGAAAATAAAATAATGGATATACTTAAAGATATATTATCTTCGTTAAATTGTCCCGTTTGTGGTGGCGAAATAGAAGAGAAATCTTTAAAGTATAGGGTTGAACACAAACAGTGTCCATTTTGTGGTAAAAAACATGATTCAATTGAATTATATGAAAAAATTAAACAAAAAATATCATTATCCAAAGAACAACACCCTGAAACAATTGCAAAAATTGATAAACTAAATAAAATTATATCTGCTAAAAAAGATCTTAGAAATAATATTACTAAAAAAAATAAAAAAAATCCATTCTATGGTTTAAAAAACTACACAATTAGAATTGTTGAAAAATATGATTCAATAGATTCTGATGAAATAAAAAATGAATATTCAGAATGTAAAATAAAATATAAATCATATACTGAATCTAATCAGGAATACAAAGACAATATTAAAAAACTTGATTCAGATGTTGAAAAGAATAATAATAACATAGAAACGTTAAAAAACAGTAAGCAAACAGTAAGCAAACATAAAACCGATCTAAAAACTAAATTAAAACAAGATATCGAATCTTATTTTTTAGAAAGGCTAAACTACTATTATAGTTACTTATTTGGTTCAAAAGCAGATTTAATAATATCTTCGGAAAATAATTATATATTTTCAAAACCCTTAGCTGGTAACTCCAATAAATACGTCAATATTTTTGATTCCTCAATTGGACAATGTCAAAAAAAATGTCTAGACATGGCAATTGTATTGGCTCTATCAGATATGGATCTTAAAAATAATATTTCTAACTTATGTTATATATTAATGGAAGAACCTTCAGAGGGCATATATGATGATAAAGATTCTGAAGGAAATGATATAGAACATAAACAGAATTTATTTGAATTATTGAATAACAAAATTAAAGAAGGTATTCAATTGATAATACTATCCGCAGAAGAATCCTACCCCGATAATTTAGAAATACCTGAAAAAAATGTTCTAAAATTAAAACACAATTATCAAGATACATTACATGGAGTGGAAAACAATGGATAAATTACCAAAAGAAATTGTTAGATTGGGAACTTTATCTAATGTGGATAATTTAGAAGGAAATATGAAAATACATAAAACATTGTATGCAGTAAATGAAAAACTTAAAGAAGAACAAATTAAGACCCGCATGGTTTTTGTAAGGAATTTTCATGGACCTACGGACGAAGGATTATCAAAAGATATGTTAAAATACGAAAAGATGGATTTAGTTGAACTTGAAGAATTATACTTATATTCTCAAAAAAGTACTCGATACAAAATAACTCAAAAAGGAAAAAGATGGGTAAATGGGATAAGCATATTCTTTGAAAAACTTAAAGATAAAGGTCTAATATCAAAAAATCCCATTAATATTATTAACGTAGAATCTGAATCACTAAAAGACTTATCAGGATCGCAAATTGCAGATTCAGAATGCGTACAAGAATTTAAACAAAAAAATGCATTGGGTGTTAAAAGATAATTAATTATTTTTATTTTAAGGTGCTAATATGGTAAATATCACTGAAATCATTAAAAAAGCTAAAAATAACAACACTCCCGAAAAAGCAATAAGGAGGACGTTAAGGGATATAAAAGATAAAGTAAAAACATATGATCAACCCTTAGCATTGATTATTGATAGTTTATTGGTCAGCGAAGGGCTTCCACCACTTGCAGTGATAATTGCTACTGTATGGGATAATTATAGTACTTCAAAATCAGAAGAAGAATCAATACATCAAATTAATGAAATTTTGGAATATATTAAAACTAATAAAGAATATGATCTTGAAATTAAAGAATATATGGAAGAAGCAAGATCTAATCTTGAAAATATTATTAATATTATTAATAATATAGATAATAAGATGGATAAATACCATGATGCAAATATTGAACATTTTAAAAATCTAAATTTGAAAATGAATAATGTTGACGATACCATATCAAATAATATACAAAACATGGGAAATAAAATTATAAAACAGACGCAAAATACGGTTACAAACCAGCTAAGCGAATATCTTCCATTTTTAATAGGGTCGAGATGTGAAAAAATCAATCTTGCAATTGACTATGCCAATAAACTTACAGAACAAAGTCAAGAGGGAATTCAATTAAACTCTTCCTTAACCATAGATCCAGTAATCCTGGCATCCAAAATTTTAAAATTAAGGCGTTCAAACGAAGATCCTAACGAATATATTAAAAATATTTATTTAAATAATGGATCATTAGAAATATCCGAAGAAGAATTCAAAACTTTTGAATTATTTAAAGAAATTTTAAAGAACTTAGGCGATGAAATAAAATACCCCATAATATTGAAGCCCAATTATCCCTTAATAAATATACGATTGGAGATAGGATCTACATTTTATGCATTAGAAAATATGATATTCAAGATTACAGAGGTACAGGAAGACTTTATAACCCTATCAAGTAATAATAGAGCATTAAATATGTCGTTAAGTATTCCAAAACCTGGGAAAAAAATAGATCCTAACTATCAAAAATTAAATATTAGTTTGAGTTTTGAAGGCAGGCCAATATATGAGATAATGTCTTGTATCAATTTTTTAAAAGAATTGATGATCAAAGAAAAAATCATATTCAGAGTTAATGACCAAATCATGAACGGTAATATGAAATTTGAACAGAAAATTGAATTTAAAGAAGAAATGTTGATAAAGGTACTCTATCAAATTGAACAAGAATTTGCTATCACATTAAACCTACCTAAAGAAATAACTAAACGTGATTTAGAAAATATTCAATATATATCAAATATATTAAATGGAGTTAAAAATAATAATAAACAAATTGATGCAGTAATACCTAAAAAATATATTAGGGATATATTAAAAAAATATAATTCAGAAAACACAAACGAGCTATACACATCAATCACTGATCGATCCATATTTGGAAAAAATATACCATTAAGCAGATATTATTATATTTGTGATAGCTTCAAAATTAAAAATAGTGAAAATATAGAAAAACAGATGCAAAAAGGTTTAGAAGATATTAAAATTGAATTTGTAGCAGATAATGATATTATAATACGTAAAAGATCTATACCTTTAAATAACGATACAAAGTAGTCTTACTTATTCCAGTGATTTCTTTTATTTCTTTTAAAGTACATTCACCAGAATTATATAATTTAATAGCCATTTCTAATTTTGATTTATCAACTTTAGGGCGACCACCGACACGTCCCCGAGTTCTTGCAACGTCTAAACCATTTTTAGTCCGTTCTGATGTCAAATCCCTTTCAAACTGAGCTAACCCGGCAAAAATAGTAAATAATAATTTACCGTGTGCAGAACTGGTATCAAGCCAAGACTCTTTTAAACTCTTAATCTCAACGTTTAAAGATTTGCAGTTTTCAACAATCTCAACTAAATCTTTCGTACTTCTTGAAATACGTGTAAGTTCTGTAACGATTAAAACATCATCTGCCCTAAGTAATTCAAACATTTTATCGAATTCAGGCCTATTTCTTTTAGTTCCTGAAATCTTTTCTAAAAATATCTTTTCACAACCTGCTTTTTTTAAATCTTCGACTTGTCGTTCCAGGTTCTGGTCTCTTGTTGACACTCTTGCATAACCAATTTTCATTTACTCACCCATTAATTAAATATAAATTAATAATATAATAATAAAATAAAAAAGATTCCCAAAACTCATAAAATTATTTACTAAAAATACTTTGATTTTGGAACGAGTTTTGAAACCAATATTTTAACAAAAAATAACAATAATTTATAAAATAAAAATATTCCCAATAACGACCGTTATTGGTACATTGTAAATTTTAATTATTTAAAAAAATAAAATGTAAAAAAAATACTAATTAATTAAAATGAAATTTTAAGTTTGCATATTTCATATTAAATTATAAATTAATTAATATAAATAATTAATTTTAATTAAAATAAAATAATAAAATAATAATTAAATTTATTTTATTTCTTCAACTGATACAATCGTTAAATCATTTTTATATTTTTCATTAATTTCATCAAGAATTGCACTGGATGAATTTATTGAATAAATATGTTTTTGAGTGTAAACTTTTGATGTTCCGTTACTGTATGTTACCTTTAATTTCCAATTAAATAATTTATTACTTCTTCGATATTTTGAATAATAATGATTAATTAATGGTTTTGCTAAAAGCAATGATATTAAACTGATTAAAAAAGTTGCATCCAATAAATAATTTAATTTAAAATAATAAAATACGCCCATCATTATGAGTAATGTTGCCATAAAATTTAAGTATTTTTCATAATAATTTATTATAGTTTTATACCCCATTCTTCCACCTTGATTTATTCTTCAGTATTTTTTATCTTGATATTATCGGTATTTAATAAATCCATAATGTTTTCGCATCTTTTAATATCTTCAATAGCCCTATTCTTTTCATTGACTAATATATTTTCCAATACTGTTGCATCTTGTCCTAATATTCTTAATAATCTTGTAATACAGATTGTATGTGTTGATAACCTTCCAGTATAGTAATCAATCCATATTTCACTTTCATTTACGCCGTTTTGATTAGCTATTTTATTTAACGTTAAATAGTAAGCATCTTTTTCAAATAATTTTAATTCATCCTTTGCAAGTTCTTTTATTTCGTTATGCAATTCATTAAATTTTGTTTCTGAGTCTTTTACTTCGTTTGGTATCTCAATACTGTTATTGCTTCTTTTAATACTGTTTAAAAAGTTCATTATAACACCTTATCAATAGTTTGATTTAAATGATTTAATTCAATTAATGCATCATCAGCAAGTTCTTTTATTTCATCTTGTAAAGTTTTTGATTGAATCTTTCTTAATTTCTGAAAGATTACAAGCATACTTTTAGCACATACCGTCTTAGCTTGAACTGTTTTAGGTCTTCCTCGTTTCTTTTTCTCTTCTTCGTCGTCATCTTCAATTACTTCTTTTTTAGGACTAATTGGCGGTATTTTAAAATTAGGAATATTAAATTCAGGTTCTGCAGGTTCTTCTTCAACTGTTTCAATTTTATGTTCAATTGCTTCAGGTTCTTTATTTTTTTTAATAACTTCTTCCATTGGTGGAATGTTCACTTTATTCATCAATACCTGCCCCCTTTTTCAATTGATTCTCTAATTCATCAAATACTGAAAAACCCATTTCCATTCCTGAAAATTCTTTTGCTCTTGATTCTTTTCGCCCTTTCATTCCTTCCCTACCTTGGTATGCTTTCATAGTAGGATTTAATGCAATTGCTCTTTCCAATATTACAGGCAATTCATCCTCTAAAATTTTAGTCATTGCATTCCTATAAGCTTCAGCTTTTTGTCTTTCAATATCCCAAAATATTCGTTGTCGTGGGTCATTGCATTCTATCGGAATAACTTCTTCAGTTAATGGATTAATGACTCTAAAACTATGTGCATATACGGTTAATACTTCATTTCCTTTTTGAATGCAGTATTCAGGAACTTTTAATATCCGATAATGTTCTTTAGAACCTAAAAATATATTTCTTAATTTAATAATTAATTCTTCAAAAAAGTCAATCGCTCGTTTACGATATAGTATTATATAACCGGTTTCTGAAGGAATCAAAGCTTCAGGATACCCATAAATAGTTTCTTTTTCTCCATCGTTCCATAAAATAAGTTTTTGAGTACAAGAATATGGTTTTAAAGAGTTAATAATTAAATTCTCTTTATTTTTCTGTTCTTTATTTCTTCGATATTTTTCTAATGGATTGGATGAAGTTTCTTCTTCAGACTCTTGGTTCTGATTTGTGTATTGATTATTATTGTTATTATTGGTATTATTATAATTATTATTATTATTATTATTATTATTATTATTATTAAATTGTTGATTAGATTCTTGTTCTTTTTTCGAATCATTATTTTTAAACTTACTAAATAACCCCAAAGTATCACCCTATAAAGATTGAGGTTGTCGGAATTCTATCCTATCAGTATATGATTTATCCCAAGAAAACCACCCCTTAAATTTCATTTTCTTTTTAAAATCTTCATATTGAGTATATGTAGAAACTGGGTCTGGCGGTTCTACCGAATCCTCAAAATCATCAATCAATTTATTTAATACCTTCCAGTCCGTATGTGATGCTAATCGTCCTATAATTCCAACGTGTGAAGCTCCCATCAATAGTGATTGAGGCAAGCCATACATATATTGAGTTGCAGTAATTAAGTTGATACCCATAGAACGCCCTTCTCTTAAAATTTTATCAACTGCCCATTTACCGTGTTCATTGGTTAACATATTCTGAACTTCGTCAACTACAAAATATATGGGTGTTCGTGTCTGTGATGCGTGATTAATTGCATGCATGACTAAAAACTTAAAAATAAGACACTCTTCTTCGTGAGTTAAATCAGAATTACTTGAAAAATCAATAACATTTATTATATCGGTTGAAAGATTAGAAAATAATGTATCTTTTTTAGAAAATAATGAATCAGTTTTTAATCGGTTCATTGTTTCTGCAATTCTTAAATACGTTGATGAAGGATTAGAACTATTTTCCTGAGATAATGCAATATCCATAACTGTATCGGGGTCTTTAATCCCTTGAACTTCCCATATATTTTTTAATCGTTGTGCATAAAGTGTCTGCTCCCCCAGACTTCCAAAAGAAGACAATAAAGAAAAAGGAATTTTAGAATATGGAATTTTACCTTCAAAGACCTTGCACATATGCCAACCATTATCCATTCCAATATATTCTTTTCTTCGTCGTGGCCTAAAAACAAATCTTTTTGTTGGAAATACATAAGGTTGCAAGCCTTGACGTCCTAAAAATGTATTTTTATCATCATACTTGTAGAATTTTCCAATTATATTAGGAACACCAAAAGCAAAATCACCCATAGCTCCTAATTTATTTTTATGCTGTGTTTGTAGTTTTACATATGCTTCAATATAGTTCCAAACCCATTCTCCATATTTTTTATAGATTTTAGCATCACTTGTTTTGTTTGTCTCTGTTTCATAGATTTCTAAAATCTTTTCTGACTTTGTATGGTCTGTTTTCTTTTCTAAAACAATAATCAAAGCAGGAATATTTGCCATTTTATGAGAAATATAGATTTCTTCAACTAAACCCCTCATTAGTGTAGTTTTACCATATCCCGATTTTCCTAAGAATATCATATGATTTGCTTCGCCTACACTCATTTTTACGTGTCTTTTGGTTTTTCCAGTCTTTTTATAAGAATCAGCTCTTCCAATTCCCATAAACATATTGATATCCATAATATCACTAAATTTAAATTAATAATTATATATTTAATAATTTAATTATTCTTTTAATGTTGGATGTAAAATCCTTAGGTTTAGGTAGTAGTGAAAATAAAAAAATAGAATATAAAGCCGTTTATATTGTTAGTACTGTTAGTTGTTAGATTAAAAAAAATTAATTATTAGTTAGTACTTGTAAATTAATTACAATGGAATTTCGTACTTCTTCTTTGCTCTCATCATTACTATACCTAGTATCAAACATACTATTACCCCAAAAATTCCAGCTATTTTAAAATTAAATAAATCTTTCTTCATATCGTTGTATGAATTTACATAGTTATTAGCTGTTTCATTTGATTGTTTGTTAATTAAATCAGTTATTATATCTTTATAATCTTTATTTTTAGATTCAACGAATTCTTTTTCAGTCTTTATGTGTATTATCTTCTTATTTAATTCGGTTATATTTTTATTTAATTCAATATTTTTCTTTTTATATGATATATATTCAGCGAGTAATTTATCTTTTTTAGTTAATTCTTCTTTTAAACTTGTTATATTCTCTTGTTGCTGTTCCACTAATGCACCGTATGCGTTTAAAGTCATAGTTTGATTTGTATTAGTTGTTTGTGCATTAATTGGAATTAGTTGAATTAATATAATCGATATTAATAATATTATTATATTTTTATTCATAAGCTCACGCTCACCATTAACCGAATAAGCCTTCCATTTTACAATGACCCGTTCTTCTATCAACCATTACATAACCCATAAAATCGCCCTCGGTTCCTACCTTTCCAAATCTCATTTTAAACATCCAATAATAATTATTATTCTCTTGATATTCTTCAATTGACTCGGGTTCTACATCAATCATATAGTTATGTTCTGCTAATTCTTGATTATATTCTGAATTTAAATAAGCCCGTGCTTTATTTAATGATTGAACCCCACCGATTGAATACTTTTTAGGTGAGTTAGATAATATTACAAAAGAAGCATCACTATAACGAACGGTTTTATTTGTAATAATGTACCCTGATGAAGGATAGCCATATTCTTTCATTCTTTCATTTATAATATCTTCTTCAGACTGCTGAATGTTCAAAATAGTAAATGTACTAATAAAAATAATTAAAAAAATAAAAAAAAGAGTTTTTAATATTTTCATATTATCCCAACCCAGGGATTCCTGGAATTGGTGGCAATAAAGTTATGTTGGCCCCAAACGTAGCCACTGTTGCACCCAAATATATGTATAATAATAATTCATCATCACCTGTTTCAGGAGCAAGGATATACAATGAACATACTGCAGCTGAAATAACTGTAGGAACTGTTATAGAACCTGATGATAAAGTAATAGTCCCCATCGTCGCATAAAGGACTGCGATAAATGCTATTATTGCAGTGATCACTGTTTTTATAAGATAATTTGTAGTACCTGCAGGAATTATCTTAGAATACATTTTTGACACGTCTGCATATTTATCCAAGAGCTCTATGAAAACTATTACTGCAAATGGTAATGATGCAAATGCAGTTGTTACTTCATTTATATTTACAGATTGCGTATTTAACCAATATAATAAAGCACCAACACCTAAAGCAGCAGCTGCCGCCTTAGGTATCCACGTACTGGTGATATATTCTGTAGATGACACATTTATCACCTTATACTAATTCGAGAACTTCTGTCCCGTTTGGAATTCTGTAGGTATTATTGTTATATTCAACATTTATGTAATAATATATGTTTGAATTAGTTGCATTTACTGGTAAAGTTACAACTTTTGGCAATGATACATCTGAAGAACTGTAGGCTTCAGTAAATGAATCATTTGTATAACTTGTAAATATTGTTAATTGGGATGCAATCATATTTTCAGAAGATGATTCAATTGATATTACTGAATTATTAGTTGAGTTATCAAATACTGCTGAAGAAGTAAAAATAATATTTGTATTATTATTAGTATCATTATTTGTTGAATTAATTAAAGTATCATTTATTAATGTATTATTATTAGTATCATTATTTGTTGAGTTATTAGTTGTATTTTTATTTTTTAAAAAATCAAATAAGAATCCACCGCCATCGCTACTGTGTCCATTTATGCAATAAACACCAACACAAGTTAGGACTAATGCAATGACCAATCCGATTGTAATATTTTTATTGAGTTTCATTTTCCACCCCTGAATAATCAATATTCAATTCTTCAGGGTCATCAGTAAGCTTTACACCTTCATAAACCCCTTCGTGAATTGTAATATCTGTTTTACCGTTGTCCCAAGCTATTGCATAACCTAAAACTTTAATATCACGCTCTTCTATATCTTTAATAGCTTTTTTTAATATAGAATAAACTTTTTTACACGTCTCTTCGTCATATACCATATTATCACCTATTTCTTTTTTGATTTCTTTTTAGTCATTTCAGAACGTGATTTTTCAATTATATTACCCTGTTTATCAGCGTAATAGAACGCTCCTTTCTTTTTATTAATTTTACCTACGATTTTTGCCATTGTATCACCAATTAACTCAAATTAATTATTGATTGATTTAATGTTTGATTTATCGAATTATTCAATAATGAATTATTTAAAAGATTTAATGGTATAACCCCAGTACTTGGAAAAATACTATTTAATATATCATTAAAAAATCCGAAATAGCTCAATAAACCAATTATTAAAATAGAAATTAGAATTAACTTCCAATTTTTTAAAATAAATATTAATGCTACAATTAGTATAATTTCTAAAATATGAGATTGAAAAAATACTGAAATTGTTGATGTGTCTATTGCCATTACTTACCACCTTTTGCAAGATAACCAATAACGACACCAGTGCCAACGCCTAACATTAGTTTTGACACTTCTAAAAGTATACTATCGATATTTTGAGTGATGTACAACATTGAAAGAGTTGCTAAAACAATTAATGATATTGCATCACCAAGCCCCCAATCTGAGGAAGCTAACTTCCAAACACATAATAAAATTAATACTGTCGGGGTTGCCCAAGCCAATAATTCAGAAAATCCCAAAATATTGCCAATAGTAGAAATTGGTTCATTATATGCCAGAGTTACGAGTAATGCAAGTATTATTGCGATTATTTGCTGAATCATTTAAACCACCGAATTATGTACTTAATCCAGGGATTGAAGGAATTATATCAATGTATTTTGCCATCGTTGCGATTGTAGCCCCAAAGTAAATATAAAGCATATATGTTTCAGAACCTGTTGAAGGGGCGAGTATATACAACGCAAATATTGCTGCGACGATAATTGCAGGAGTTGATGAACCTACTGCAAGAGTCATTGAACCAGTAAGCAAATAAGTTAACGAAAGAAAAACAACGCCCGCTATTAATACCGTTACCAATACACCGGAACTATTTCCCTTGAATGCTTTACCGTAAATAGTATTCATATCAATAAAATGGTCAATAATCTCTGCTAAAATATAAAATAACAGAGGAACTGCTGCAAAACCTGTAATGATTTCATTTCCAGAAACACTATTCTGCATTATGTACCAGAACAGACCTGCAAAACCCAAAGAGCAAAATATGATTTTTAAAATTTTATTAAAAGAGTTACTCTTTGGAATATTATTTGTAATATTTTTTATTGCGATAATATCCCTCTTTTATCTTTTTAATACATATATTGTACCAATTATCAAAATAATAGCTACAATTATAAATGTCTCATCAGGTACATGTGAGATGCCAAGACCTGCTTTTATTTCATGGAATTTTTCAAGTAACGCCTGACCACCTGTAAATAATACCGATGGTTCATATTCTTTAGCTAATTCTTCTAATTTTTTAGCGTTATTAGCAAGTGCTTCAGCTTCTTCAGTATATCCTTGTTCATACTTTTCAGCAGCCTGAGACCAGTAATCACCAGCAGGTTCATAGCAAGATGACGACAAATAAGTATATCTTTTTACATCTTCCGGATTATCTGTAGTTTTAGACTTTTGCAAATATTCTAAAGCTTTAGAATAGTCATCTATTGCGTTTTTAGATGCTATTTTAGCATCTTGATTTTGATAATATCCAGAATTTTGTTTATCTTCAACTACGTCCTTTTTCTGTTTAGTAGACTTTTCCGCCAAATCAAGTATTTCATTAATCCTTGTTCTATCGGATTCGGATATTGCCCCATCAGCCGTTAAATCTGCAATTTCTTGCTTATCTTCATTAGATATGGAATATTTTAAGTTATTAATTACAGAAATAAGTGGTTTGGTGATATACCATATTGGGACTTTAGAATATCCGTCATCCACGTCAGCGACGACTAAAAAATAGATTTCATATGTTTCAGTATTTTTATTATAAAGATAATTTAAAGCGGTTTGAACCTCGGAGTGTACACCCATATCTTTGAAATTACCGGGCGTTTGAGAAACTAATGAGCTTGAATTAGAATCTAGTCTTAAAACTACTGCCCTATAATCATCAGTTATAGTAACAGGCACTGGTTCTAAGTTGTTAGGCTGTCCAATAGCTACAAATCTATATTTTGAACTTGAATTATAAACGTGAGTACAACTTGCCCAGGTTCTTGAAATAATATCGGATGTTGCGCCGTTAGAATAACCAGCATAAGCTATTAATTCTAAATTATTAATATAATCTACTGGAAGCGATGCAGATGCACCATTAGTATAATATTTACCATTCTTTTCATTATTCCAAGCATCTAAAGATTTTAATTTAGTATTTATATTAATAGTTTTATCAAATTCTTCACTTTCACGAGTATATGTATGTCCATCTTCTGAAGTATGTGATGTTCTTTCAATCTTGTATAATTGAGCATTACCATGTACTTCAACAATTATTTCAAATTTTTTAACCTCTGCGTCCATTAATTCTTTTAATGTATCTCGATTAGGTATATTTGATATCATAGAATTAGCCTTTCCAATATATGGGTCAGGTGCTTTCATGGTTACATTATAATATACTTTGTGAATATCTTCTTCATGTTCTTCACAATCTTTCCATAATGTAGGAATATCATTTATCCTTTTTTCATTCCATTTTCTACCTGATGAATCCACCAAGTATATGGAAATATAATCAATATTAACGTAGGATTTATTTTCTGAACCCGTTATGGCTTCAGTTAATTCAACAGAAATTGGAAAAGCTGAAAAACCATAAATCTTTTCAGGTCCTTCAAGATTAATTATAACGTCTGATAAAGTACCTTCAGTTTTATAATTATAATTACAAATTGAACTATCTAATGTATTTCTTAATTCTAAAATATCTCTTGCAGATGCTTCTTCTGAATACTGCTTAAACCCTGCTATTTTTTGATAAGCTTCAGTATTGTTAATATAATTAGTATTGCTTACGTTTTTCTCACCCGTTACAACTGCAGCATCGGTATTATCTTTTCCTGTTGCCCAACGGTATACTGAATCAGCAACTATGGCACCACCTATGGCACATCCTGCCACAATTGCAAGAGGACCCCAAGCGGGTAATGTAACTACTGCAGCAACTGCAGTGACGACAGTTCCTGCTACAGCCAGCCCTGCCATACCACCTACTCCAACAGCAAGACCATCATCCATCCCAACATCATGACCGAAAACGTCAATAGCACATGCAGGTTGAATAAGAAGAAGAGAGATAAGGATACTAATTAATTTATAATGTTGATTTATCATTTTTTACCCCATTTCAAATATATTATTACAGCTCCAATAACTATAATTAAAATTCCTAAAATTATTAAATAATTATTAGAATCCATATTTATCGGTAAAAATGAGTTTTTAGAAATTGTTAATATTATATCTTCAGAACATATTAGTTCTGATTTTTCATTATCGTATATTTTTAAATTTAATTGATAATTTTCAAGTTCAAGTTTATCTGGAACTTTGAAAGGTAATTCTAAAGTTTTATTGACCCCTGGAGCAATTGAAAATGTTTTATTGATTGATTCATTGAAAAATTGACATTCTAAAGTCGAATAATAATATTTTACATTATCTGTAGGATTATATATTGCAAATTTTGCAGTTGTTACTTTTCCCAAATTACCAGTTAATTTATTTGTAATTAATTTTACGGGCTCTATTATCTCAATTGAATAATAAGATTTTACAGTTCCTGCTTTAGCAGTTAATTCGAGTATATAATTACCAGGTTCAGTTATTGGAACTTCAAAGCTACAATCACAATATTCAATAATATTATTACTAGAACTCCATACTTCAGAACCTTCAGAATTATATAATGATAATAATACTGAATAACTACTTCCCGATTGGTCTGTTATTTTTACATTATTATTACCTATTCCAAAAGTAGACATTTCTAAAAGGAAAGGTAATTCTAAAACTTCATAATTAATAGTTTCTAAATTAGTATATGCAGAACCTTCCAAATCTGTCGCAGTTAATTCAATAGTGAAAGTTCTTTGACCCCAAGATGATGGTGTTTTATATTCAATTTCTAAACTTTGAGGGTTTGAAATATCCCCTAATATATATGAACCGTCTGTAGTTTTTGGTAATATTTGAGTATTATAATATACTTTGGTTACATCCGCTCCTGAAACTCTTAACCGTGTAGAGTAAGCGTTTTTAATAGGTTCAAGGTCTAATTTTACTTTTGAAATAGAATTAGGATATATATTTTCTTCAAATTGTTTTGAAACCTGAAATAATGAAGTTTTAGGTGCTAATTCAGGATTTATGGTTGTATCATTTTGAATATTCAAAGTAGTTAAATAATCCCAATAACCTTCTTTTATAAATTTAAAAGAGTGTTCTCCAATAGGTATTGTGATTTTTAAATATCCGCCGTTATCAGTTGTTCCCAATAAATTAGAACCTTCATAAACGGAAACAGCAGGGATGGAATTAATCACCACAATCATTTCTGGAATAATTACATAACATGTAACTGTATCGTGGATTAAAGACGGTTCCGGCATTGTTGCAGTATATGTTACGGAATCGAAAACTAAGAAAGAACCATCTACACCTGCTCCTGAAGTACGTGTAGAGTAAGCGTGCAGATCGAAAATATTATTTTCTACATAAAAAGGAGAATCTATATAACCATGGGCAGTACCCTGGCTGGCACGCGAAGTAATCGCTTTACCATTCAAATTCATAGAACTTCGAACAGCAGTGTTAGTATCACCACAATAAGCTGCACCCATTGCATATGCAGTCTGTATTCTACTAGAATTGACATGTAGTGTAACAGCTCTTGCACCATTATTGCAGCTGTATGTTTTAGCGAATACTATAGAAACAGGTGTGGGTTTATCTTTTATGAAAACAGAGTATTCTCGGTTAAATGCGTAATTATTATTAGACTGAGAGAAATGCATACAAAAACGTGCTAAATCTTTTTCAGACGTAAAATATATGGTATTATTGTCAACTCCACTTACTACGGGAGTGTAAGCTGCAAAATCAAAAACAGATAGTGCAGAAGTAGTTTGTTCAGTAGTCATTTGTTCCTCAAGAACTAATTTATAATCTGAAACTGTGCAAGTTTCAGGAACCGTAATTGTAGCTGCAGAACATACCGAAGTTGAAATTAATAATATTAATAAAAATAAAAAAATTCTTTTCATTATATCACCGAATTAATTGCAAGTTCAAGAACTCTATAATCAGGTAATCGGTTCTTTTTTCTTTTAATTTCAATTATTTTTCTAAAAAATAAATCTTTTTGTTCAAGCGATAAATCAAGCTTTTTAGCTATTTTACCGCCGTTCATTTTAAGATTTTGAATATTTGAGCATTTTGCATTTTTTAAAATTATATTTGATTGCAAAGCTCCACAGTTAAAATTTTCATTATCAACGTTTACTGGTTGAAGTTCCCCAATGTAATCATTATTGTAAAACTCAACGGGGTTCATACAATAAGGACAAATATGTATCAAAAATAACACCTCGAAAATAAATATATTCATAAATTTCGATATAACAAAAATAGAGATAGATATTAGGAAATGAGCATCCTCATCATCGAAAAATCTCAGAGGAGAAAAGGCAAAACGGAGATTACAGTTTAATATGTGTTTAAAGTAATATATAAATATATCTATATATACCGATATAACCCTAAATACTAAGGTAAATTAACCATATTAAAGAATAAATCAGTCATATGGTGTACAATCGATTTATTAAGGATATTAACAAATAAAAATAATTACGTAATCGACTTAAAAACTAATAATAATTAACAGTTTAATCTATCGCTAAATTAAAAAATCGCAATAGAATATTTAACATTTATTTTATAGATTTATATAAAATGTTGAATTCTGGTGCACTTAAGATCCAGTCTCGTAGGAGTTCGAGGGTTCAAATCCCTTTCCCTGCACTAACTGATTTAGGAGTTTGATATTAAGTTATCAAGCTCCTTTTTCTATTTATGGAGTAATTTTTTAGGTATTGTACCATACCTATAGGACTGGATTTAATCCAGTAAGTAAATAGGTACAAATTCAGTTCAATAAAATTGAGACTTTGTTGTAAATGAATACTCATTTAGATAATATTCTCAAAAAAATTGAGTAAGTAATGGATAGTTTGCTTTTTTAGTATTGTTTATTATATTGGTTTATTTTTGTAACATAATTTTAATTTTTTCGAATCCTAAATTATAATATATAAGTTTTTCTGTTTTAATCGTTTAGAAACTAATTAATATATAAATTTACAACAAATTACTTGTTTAGCATTGAAAATAAAACAATTGAATTAATTAAGGATATTAAATAATAAATCTCTTTTTTAATCATTTTTTTTAATTTTCCTACATGTAAATGCTAAATATATTAAAATAGCAATCATAATACTTAATTTTTTTAGATATTTTATGAATGTTATAGCTAAAACTACGTAGTTTATCATTCTTTGTATATTCAAAGAATATGCACAAACTTAACATAATAATATTATAAATTCCTTAGAGGCATGAAATGATTAATAATAAAAGTAAAATAATTTTAGCAGTTTTTGCAATTATTTTTATGATTGCAATACCTGTTTCAGCTTTTGCTGAAGGAGAAACTGCCGAAGCTGGGGAAACTACTACTGATTCAATGGATAATACATTAATATCTGTTGAAAAAGTTGCAGTTCCTACAGCAGACGGAGTAGACAACGAAAATAATAATTACGACAAATACCAAATTAGTGAAATAACGGGAGAAGGTTCAGACTTTGAAACAACAATCAGTGAACTAGAACCCTTAATTTCAATTGAGTCAGCTAATCCAGCTCAAGGAGAAGCTAAATGGGTTGGTGTTCTCATTACTACAGATCAGGAAGTAACTTCATTAGCTGTTCAAACGCCTACAATGGATAGCTTTGGAAATCTTGGACAATCAGATATTGATGAAGCAGTTTCTGCAGGAGCGGAAGGAACCAGTACATTTGTATGGTGGTTAAAAGCTGAAAATATCGGAGAAGGTCAATATATTAAAATTAAATCCATAGATGATGAAACTGGAGCTAATGCAATTACATTAACTGTTAAATTTGCTCCAAAACCAGTTTCACCTGAAAAAGCAGTAGCTACAATCACCGGCGCAGGTACTCAGATAGCTGGCGTAACACCCGATGTATCAAAAGCAGGATATGTAACAGTTGATATGACTACAGCAACTGCTGAAGAATTAGATACAACTGCAGCGGGACAACAATACCCTAACTTTGATAATACCCAGGCAACTTGCCCAGTATGGCTTGGTTTAGTTGTACCAATGGTAGAAGGTGCTACAAAAGCAGTTTTATTAAATGGTGACGAAGAAGATTACTATGATGAAAATAATGGAATCTTTTACGTTTCAGTTGGTGAAAGAACAACTGCTGACGGTCAACCAAGTGAAAATCAGGCAGACTATAATAAGTTTGTATTAAATGAAGAAAATGAAATTATAGACTATACATTTGAATTCTATGATGCTAATGATAAATTAATAAGCATAAAAACATTAGATGTTAAGGTTATTTCAGAAAAAACACCTGCTGAAGCTACCTTAGAAGGTGCAGGTACTCAGATAGCTGGCGTAACACCTGATGTATCAAAAGCAGGATATGTAACAGTTGATATGACTACAGCAACTGCTGAAGAATTAGATACAACCTCAGCAGGACAGGTATACCCTAACTTTGATAGCACTCAGGCAACTTGCCCAGTATGGCTTGGTTTAGTTGTTAATATGCCAGAAGGCGCTACAAAAGCAGTTTTATTAAATGATGACGAAGAAGATTACTACGATGAAAATACAGGAATTTTCTATGTTACCGTTGGTGAAAGAACAACTGCTGATGGTCAACCAAGTGAAAATCAGGCAGACTATAATAAGTTTGTACTTGGAGAAAATAGTATTACTAAATATACGTTCAAATACTATGATGAAAATGGACTTATGAGCGTACAAACATTAGATGTTAAGGTTATTTCAGAAAAAACACCTGCTGAAGCTACAATCACCGGCGCAGGTACTCAGATAGCTGGCGTAACACCTGATGTATCAAAAGCAGGATATGTAACAGTTGATATGACTACAGCAACTGCTGAAGAATTAGATACAACTGCAGCGGGACAACAATATCCTAACTTTGATAATACCCAGGCAACTTGCCCAGTATGGCTTGGTTTAGTTGTACCAATGGTAGAAGGTGCTACAAAAGCAGTTTTATTAAATGGTGACGAAGAAGATTACTATGATGAAAATAATGGAATCTTTTACGTTTCAGTTGGTGAAAGAACAACTGCTGACGGTCAACCAAGTGAAAATCAGGCAGACTATAATAAGTTTGTATTAAATGAAGAAAATGAAATTATAGACTATACATTTGAATTCTATGATGCTAATGATAAATTAATAAGCATAAAAACATTAGATGTTAAGGTTATTTCAGAAAAAACACCTGCTGAAGCTACCTTAGAAGGTGCAGATACACAATTAAAAGGCGTAACTCCTGATGTATCAAAAGCAGGATATGTAACAGTTGATTTAACAACATCTACATTAAAAGATTTAAATGAAACTGCCGCAGGACAGATATACCCTGGATTTGATGGCACTCAAACAACTTGCCCAGTATGGCTTGGTTTAGTTGTACCAATGGTAGAAGGTGCTACAAAAGCAGTTTTATTAAATGGTGACGAAGAAGATTACTACGGAGCAAACGGAGTTTTCTACGTATCAACAGGTACCAAAACAACTGCTGACGGTCAACCAAGTGAAAATCAGGCCGATTATATAAAATTCGTACCATATGAAGAAAATAGCATTACTAAATATACGTTTAAATTCTATGACGAAAATGGACTTATGAGCGTACAAACATTAGATGTTAAGGTAATAAGTGAAGGAATTGTAGATAAATTTGTTGAAGAAACTATTGGGGATAAAAAAATTGACTGTCCATCAACAGGGACTATCAATACAACTCCAATATATGAAAATGAAGAATTCAACGTTTCAGAAATAAGCTTTGGAGACGAAGATGACTTATACATTCCTTTAGTTAAAGATATAAAAGTGCCTGCAAACACTTTGGCTAAGATTGAAAAATTAAACAAGCAAGCTGAAGAAATAATGGGTAAAAAAGTATCTACAAAAGAAGATGTTGAAGAAATATTAAATAATTCATTAAATAACATAACTGAAGTATTAAATGACGGATTCACAGTTTCAGACTTTAAGTATAATGCTGAACAAGAAGGTAATACTGTAAATTCAAAACTTACATTTAAAGCATTGAATGATGGTTCAAAAGGATTAACAATCATCAGATTGCCAACCGGTAATTTAAAATTAGATGAAATTACAGTAGATACAGGTTCTGAAATCGTTAGTTTAAAAGAGAAAGACTTTAAAAGTACTATAGGATGGTACAGAATATTAAATAACGGTGTTGTAGAATTAACACTTGTAAAGGACCCAGTTATTACATTAAAGCTTACTTCCGCCCTCCCAGTGAGTGATTCAAGCTCCAGTTCATCCAGAAGTAGTGGAGGCGGTGGTCATCACAGTACCTCAGATTCAATTACAACAAGTAGTATGATTTCAGGTTCAAAAATAGTTTATGCAAATCTCGATAAAGACTATGCAAAATCATTAAAAAGTTCAGTTTGCGAATGTACAGAAGGTCTTAAAATAGACGATGATACAATTATCGTTGGCGGTCCTTTGGCAAACGCATTAACAAAAGAATATATGAACCAATTCCCAGTTTCAATTACAAATTCAAACCCTGGAGAAAATAAAGGTATCATACAAATGATGACTATTAAGTCAGAAGGAACTGGTATAGTAACTGAATACAACATTGTATTACTTGCTGGTTCAGATAGATTCGGTACACAAGCTGCCGTAGAATACTTTAAAACACTTGAAGAAGTTCCTGAAGAACCTATTTATGTAGAATGGGTTGATGGAGAAGCTAAAAAAGTTAACTAAATATATTTACCATATAATTATTTCTTTTTTATTTCTTTTTTATATATATTAATATCATAATTTATCAAAAAATCCAATTTAATCCAATAATATCTTTTTTAAGAATAATAAATTATTTTCATTTTTAAGATTTTTAAAAAATATGAATAGAATAACATACTACAAGATTGACTATTTATTTAAAAAATATACGTACTGAATACATTTTTGGCATTTAACATAAACCATTATATTATATAATAGATAAAGGGCAATAAATTTACTATTCGACAATTTATCAAAGTTATTACGAATAAATGACTAATAAAATTAATAAAATAATCATAATAATATTCATTTTTTCCTTATTTTATTATAAAAATACGTTATTTACCAATCCCTAGATATTACAAAATATCTTAATAATACAAAAATAAATAACAATATAATTTCCCAGGGGTATAATATGTCCAACAATAAAAGTAGGTTGATAACAACTGTTTTTGCAATTATTTTTATGATTGCCATACCTGTTTCAGCTTTTGCGGAATTAGAAACTACTACAACTAAAAATAATACAATTATAGCCAATTTTGTACCAACTGGTACTATGGAGATAGCCCCTGAAAGTGCGGGCGATGCTGCAGGCAAAGTGTTTGTAGAGTATAAATTAGTAGCAGATACAAATGATATTTCGTTAGCATTTGATAATGCAGAATACATTAAATACAGTATAAACGAAAGAGAATGGCATAATATAGCACCAGATGACGACGCGACTTTATGGCTTGATGTGGAGTTTGAAAATTGTGTAATACATTATAAAGCAAAAACGATCGATGGTAACATATACACTACGACAATAGATTGGAATAAAGAATTAAAACAAGCTACTTGGTCCGCCACTGGCGAAAAAATGGACCTTAAGGGGTTAATATTTGTAGAACATATCTTATTATACGGGGAAGAAAAAATACCTCTTAAAAAAGACGATGTTAAGTTAGTAGCTGTCAAAAAAGAAGGTAAATGGGTAAATTTAATATTGGATAACTATGAAAATTTATGGTTTAATGAAGCCAAAAATACTGGGGACTACGAATATATTGTAATTACAAATGATAATTTGATATACAAAGCTACATTAAATTGGAATAAAAGTTTAGTTTCTGGTTTGAAAGTAGTTTATGCAAAAAATGATAAAGACCATGCAAAATCATTGAAAAATTCAGCTATCCAATGTACTGAAGATCTTAAAATAAAAAGCAGTACAATTCTCGTTGGCGGTCCTTTGACAAACGCATTAACAAAAGAATATATGAACCAATTCCCCGTGTCAATTACAAATTCAAACCCTGGAAAAAATAAAGGTACCATACAAATGACTAACATTAAATCAGCAAAAAATGATTTAGTAGCTGAATATAATATTGTATTACTGGCGGGTTCCGATAGATATGGGACACAAGCTGCCGTAGAATACTTTAAAACACTTGAAGAAGTTCCTGAAGAACCCATAACTGTTCTTTATACATCCGATGGACCATTATTAGACGAATAATTAATAAAATTACTAAAAAAGTGAACTAATTATTATTAATATATTATTATTGGTATATTATTATTGGTATATTATTATTGGTATATTATTATTGGTATATTACTATTTTTTGTATAATTATTTCCTTTTTATTTCTTTTATTTTTAGATTAATAGTGTAATTTATCAAAAAATTCTTTACAACTTGTTATATTATTGTCTTTTTTAAAATAGTAGTAATTAATTGTAGCAGGGTCGTTTATAAGCCCATTTGCATAAGTATATTAAAAGATACCGCTAGCAATAGTAATAATAAATATATGATTATTTTATTATTTTTCATAGTATCCCCATACATTATAAATTTTTCATTTATCTATTTATTTGATTATTTAATTAATTGGATAAATAATTGATTATCTAAACTTAGATTTAGAGTGGTATGATCTAATCATTAATATCATTTTTTTTATAAAAAGAATAATTCAATTAAATCTAAAATAATACATCAATAATGTAATATATTAATAACGCAAATATTAAAATAAAAATAAAATAAAATCTTATAAAGTATAACATATTAATTTAAAACTAAATAGTGATATTCATTAATATATTCATTAACATAATCCATTTATAAAAATTTATAACCTAGTTATTAAAATGAAGGTGATATTATGGTTTCTGTATCTATAATTGGTGGTACGGGATATACTGGTTCAGAATTACTTAGATTACTTGCAAATCATTCAAAAATTGAAGAAATAGAGCATATTACATCGCGAAAAGAATCTGGAAATAGTATTTTAAAAATACATCCACATTTAAAATCTATGGGCTATGATAACCTATGTTTTGAGGATATTGCCCTCGATAAAATCGATAGTGATGTTGTATTTTGTGCAACCCCTCACGGTGCCTCTATGAATATAGTACCTCAATTACACGAAAAAGGAATTAAAGTAATTGATTTAAGTGGAGATTACAGATTCGAAGACATCACCATGTACGAGGAATGGTATAATTTAAAACATACTGGAAAATTAAATGCAGTATATGGTTTACCGGAATTACACAGGGATTTAATAAAAAAAGCAGATTTAATAGCAAATCCAGGCTGTTTCCCGACTGGTGCCATATTATCAATTGCGCCTCTTGTAGATAAGGGAATTATTGAAGAAAGGGTTATTTTTGACTCTAAAACAGGCGTTAGTGGTGCAGGAGTGGAACCAAGCCAAACTACACATTACCCTAATGTAAACGAAAATATAAAGCCTTATAAGATAACTAGTCACAGACATACCCCGGAAATAGAAAAAGAACTAAATAAATTAGTGGAAATTTCCAATAAACCGGTTAAAGTATCTTTCACCCCACATTTAGCTCCCTTTACCAGGGGTATATTAACTACTGCACATACGTATTTAAAAGAAAATAGTTTAGGCATATCTAAAGAGGAAATCGTAGACATATATGCAAAATTCTATAAAAACGAACATTTTGTTAGAGTTTATGATGACGAAATGGTTTCATTGACCGGCGTTAGAGGAAGTAACTTCTGTGATATCGCAGGCTTTGAAATCGATAGAAACGGTAGATTAGTAATGGTATCAGCCATAGATAACTTAGTAAAAGGTGCTAGTGGTCAGGCCATCCAAAATATGAATATAATAATGGGTTTTGATGAAAAAGAGGGTATAAACTATTGCGGTTTAAAACCTTAAAAGTAGTTAAAATTAAAAATAGAAAATATATGATGGGAAATATCCAATTATATGCCTAGTATGAAAATACAATTAAATTATTTATTTTTTAAATTATTTATTTAAGTTATTTATTTAAGTTATTTATTTAATTTTATTTTTTTAGTAATATTACTTAGTTTTAAGTTTAATTCTTAGCAGTTTTTCCCACTTTTGAATCTAATGTTATTATTTCCGTATTTTCGGGCAGTGAATGAAGTACTCTTTTAACATCAAATCTACCGGCTGAAGAATGCTTTGAATCAACAATTATTCCAATTTTCTTTAGATAATTGTAAGTAAGCGTATTTTTACCATGTATATATATTTCCCCTAGATCTTCTACAGTATTTACGTCTATTGACATATAAAATGATGGTACTATCGAAATTTTTACTTCCTTGGAATTAGCTTCTTCCAAATGCTTTACATAACTAAATCCTTCAAATTTTGGAGAAATGCAAGTTTTTGGGCTCATTAATAATAAATTAGTGCCACCGCCCCTAGAAGGACATATCAATATCGAACTTTTATTTGAATTATTGTCCGTATCATATGTAAAAGTATTTAATATACTTTTTAAATCCTCATTTTTTATTAAAGGAATGTCTGCAGGGGCTATTAATACAGAATCTTCCTTCACATAATTTATTGCATAATTCACAGCGTCATTTAAATTATTTATTTCAGGGGGCTCTTTTATTGGGACTATGCCATATTCAGAAAACTCATTTAAAACTTCATTGTCCTTACTTATTATATAACAAGTATCACATATGGGGCTTACTTTTTCATAAGTATCCATAATCATGGTTTTTATAAGTTCTATTCGCTCTTTTGGAGTTAGAAACTCTTTTAATCTTGTCTTAACGCTTGAAAGTGGAGATACAGGTATTATTGCTGCAATCATAATATCACAAATAAGTATTTGATATACCGCATTTTTATTATTTTTTATTATTTTTATTGTAATTAAATTATATGGTAGCTAAATTATGCTTGATTGGAATTATAGTAATTACATAAATATTATTTTTAAACTATAAATATCTATTCAAATAATTGTGTTAAAAATTAAAAAAAAAGCAGAATAACCAAAATAATCAAGAATTATACTAAAATAAACTTATTTTAAAACACTTGATTTTATAAAAATATAGGATTAAGAATTAATACTTGTCTAATTATTAAATGAACATTGTTGCATTAGCAAAGGCACTCATATCCCCTGTTTCTCCGTGTCCGGGTAATATATTTACTATTTTTTTAGAGTATGCAACTCTTTCAAGTTTATTTATGGAATCCCTTAGTTCAGCAATGTTTCCCGTAGGTAAATCATGCCTACCGACACCATAAGCAAATAATGTATCGCCAGTTATTAAATTATCCCCATATATCAAACTTAAACCGCCTTCTGTATGTCCCGGTGTTTCGATAAATTCGATGTTTGCTTCTTTTAATTGCTCTTCTACCTCATTTATGACCAGTATATTTTTTGGAGGTACCATATCAACTCCGAATAATCTACTGACGGTTACAGTATCCACATTCTTTAAATGAAGCAAATCTTTTGGACCTATTATTACAGGAGCATTGTAAGCCTCTTCAAATAAGTAATCACTACCTGCATGATCGTAATGACAATGAGTGTTTACAATATAATCTATTTTATTAGTATATTTTGAGATTTCTTGCCTTAAATTTTCGAAATTACTCGGAGTACCTGGGTCCACCAAAATAGACAGCTTATCAACTATCAAATAACTATTACTATCGTATCCAATACCATTTAACCGTACAATCATTAAATCACCTTAAATGAATACAATCGCCAACTTCAATCAATTTTATACCCAAATCAGAATTTGTATCCAAATATAAACCGTTAAAATCAATATTTACAACTTTTCCAGTTAATTCTTTATCATTTAATACTATTCTTACATTTTTATTTAGAGTTTCTGAATTTAATTTATAGTTGTTAATCAAATCTTCCGAATTCATATTCAAATAATTGTTAAAATTCGATAATAGTCTTGTAAGGAATAGATTTTTATCGATTTGTTGCTTTTCCGTATTTTCAAACATTTGATTTAAAGATATCGCTTTATAATCATTTTTAATATTTTCCAAAGAATTGTTTAAATTTACACCTATTCCGATTATAATATAATTTTCCTTAATATTTAATTCGGACAATATACCACAGATTTTACAATTATTAAGCAATATATCATTTGGCCATTTTATAGAATAACTTATGCCATCTGAATTATTAAAAGCACTGGAAAATTCCTTTAAAGTAGTTAAAACACTTAAAGAAGCTATAAAATTAGAATGCTCGATTGCTTCAAATTTTGATATATCCAATACGATGGATAAATAAAGTCCGCCTTTCTCAGACACCCAACTCCTATTCAATCTACCTTTACCGTCTGTTTGAGTGTTTGATAGGACTATAAAATTGTTATGACCATTTTTTGCTAAATTGTGACCTATCATATTAGTAGAATTTACTGTATCGTATTTAAAAACTTTAAATTTCAAAAATATCCCTTAATCATATCCTATTGTATTTTATTATATTCTATTATATTCTATTATATTCTATTATATTCTATGGTATTTCATTATAGTGTAGTGTATTACATCATAGTATAATATATTATATTAAAAATTATTAATTAGAAATTTTCAATTGTATTTAATATCATATTGTCAATACTTACATTTTTGATAATTTCAGGAGAAATATAGATTTCGTTTTCCTTATCCTTTTTAACTTTGCCGATAATCAGCACGATATCGTCTTTTTCAAATTCGTTCATTATTTTAGATATTCCTTTGAAACCTACGATCCTAACCTCTTCAGTTAAATCGTCAATTGTGTAAGCGGAAAATTCCTTAACTAAATTTGTATATTTAGACGAAATAATCCCATAAAGGACTACTCTAGTTATTTTACCGTATTTCTCACTTTCTATGTAATTAGATTCCCATTGCCCCGAAGTTTCAATATAATTACCATTCTTGATTTCGGAAATTGGCAATCTTATGCCTACCGACCTTGTTAGTGCCATTACATCACCAGTATGTATATTTATAAATATATGGTTATTAACAGTTTTTTATTTTAGATATATATTCTTCAATTATTTGACTATTTTTTCCAATTTCACGGCTTATTTTTGAAGTATTGTTGGAATAAATTACATATCCCCTAGGAGTTAATTTGAGTATTCCAAAAATCATTATCACATCGTCTTTTTCGTGATGACCTTCAACTTTAGAAACTATTATTTCGCCAGTTTCGTCGTATACTTTCAATTTTTTTCCTTTATAATCTACAAGTTTTACGGTACCCAAAAGTGCAACGGAACTATCAATATCTTTTAATTCGTCTATTTTTTGTAATTTATACATCTTCTCACTTTTCTATAGTTAAATATCTTTTTAATTCATCTACAGGATTTGAAGGGTGCCAGAATTTAGATTGAAATATCGTTTCGTCGAAATAATCATTATGTTTAGCATATCCTGAAACTACAATATCCAAACCCATTAATTTTTTATTTAATAATTCCAAAATATTTTCATCATCAATTACCATTTTTTTAAGGTCTTTGAAGTCTAAAAAATCATTTTCATCGTTTAACGTTACCCGTATAGTTCCTGTACCATCATCTAATGTAACATTTACTAAAAATACCCATTTTAAATCTTCAGCTTCTTCATCTATCTTTTTACCACATTTACAAACAGCATAACCTTTTTTTAACACCATTTTCTTCTTACAATCTTCACAGAGTGGGAAATATGGTTCTTTTGTATGTAAGGCTACAATTAAACCCCTTAATTCAGTATTGTCTCCTTCACGTAAGTCAGCTATGGTTTTCCTAGAAGAGGAAGATGACGAACCACCGTTAGCTAAAAGCTCATTTAAACTCGGCAAATTACTTTTTATCTTAATTAAATTTCCAGAATTGGTTATTTTTAAATGTATTCTATTATTATATAATTTAGGGGCTTCTGCATCTTTTATCAATATAGAATCGCCCACAACTACGTCTTTTAATAGAGAACGTTGATTACCCCAAAGTGATAATAATCCTTTTCGAGTACCGTCGTTTACCACAACGTTTATCACTTTTGTCCCTCGAACTTCTGACTCATCAAATATTCTTTCCACTCGAACGATGGTATTTATTTCTATCATTTTTTCTAAAATATCGCCAAGTTTTATGGTATCACATTCTGAAACATCTAAATTAGTTTTGAAAGTTAAATTATTGGCATTATCTTCATCTTTGTCCATATTATTTTTATCAATACCATTATTCTTTATCTTATCCTGCCCTTCTTCATTATTTGTGGCATTAGATGATTGATTTACATTATCTTGCGTACTTTGTAGTTTTTGAGTATTTTGAGTTTGCTCAATTTTTTCCGACTTTAAAAGTTCATCTAAATTTTTGCCAATACCGCTTGACATCTTATTCACCAGGGGATATTTTAATTACAAATATCGATTATTTCATAAAATTAGTTTTCAAAAATATTTAAGCTTAATTATTATCGTATCTATGATATATTGTGATTTTAATCATTTTTATGTATTTTTATTTAATTTTACATAAAATAGTAACAATATATAAAAATTAAGTTATTTTTTACGAATATTTCATTATTAAATAGATTTTATACATTTATTTATTTTATATATTATTTATATATTAGCATATATTAGCATATATTAGCATATATTGTTATAAAAATAGGTAATTGTAAAACATAAAAACATAAATATTTACATGCTGTAGTATATAGATATAAGATATAGTGAGATATGTATTTGAATAATTCATTTATAAAAAGTCCAAAAAATGTTTTGGTAAAGTGTGTGCGTGGTGAAATTATGATAGGTAGCCCATTATCATCCAATTCTAAAAAATTACTACTTTTAGGAAGTGGGGAATTAGGCAAGGAAGTTATTATTGAAGCTCAAAGGTTTGGTATTGAATGTATAGCAGTTGATAGTTATCAAAATGCCCCTGCAATGCAAGTTGCACATAAAAATTACGTAATTGATATGAAAGACTTTGATGGCTTAGTTGAACTCATAGAACGAGAAAAGCCTGACTATATAGTACCCGAAATAGAAGCAATAAATACAGATGCACTTGTTGAAATGGAAAGTAAAGGTTTTAATGTTGTACCCACTGCAAAAGCTACTAAATTAACCATGGATAGAGAAGGAATAAGAAGACTTGCATCTGAAGACTTAGGCTTAAAAACTGCAAAATATGAATTTGCAGAAAGTTTCGAAGAATTGAAAGAAGCAGTTGCAAAGATAGGGATTCCGTGTGTTGTAAAACCAATCATGTCATCTTCAGGTAAGGGACAATCTACAATAAAATCCGAAGAAGACATTGAAAAAGCCTGGAAAATTGCTCATGAATCAGCAAGGGGATTGGGAAGTAAAGTAATCGTTGAAGAATTCGTCAAATTTGATTATGAAATAACACTTTTAACGGCTCGAACCGCTTTTGGAACGAAATTCTGTGAACCAATAGGTCATGTTCAAATTGATGGAGATTATCACGAAAGCTGGCAACCGCATAAAATGTCAGAAATTGCTAAAAAAGACGCTGAAGCTATGGCTAAAAAAATAACTGACGAATTAGGAGGTTATGGTATTTTTGGCGTAGAAATGTTTATAAGAGGCGATGAAGTCATATTCAGTGAAGTTTCACCACGACCTCATGATACTGGAATGGTTACAATGGTAACTCAAAATATGAGTGAATTCGAAATTCATGTTCGTTCAATATTGGGATTACCCGTGCATATTGAACTTTTAAAAGAAGGTGCGAGTCACGTAATAAAATCAGAAGTTAAAAAATACGCTCCTGCATATATGGGTGTTGAAAAAGCACTAGAGGATCCAGACTGTAAAATAAGATTATTTGGAAAACCACTTGCTAAAATAGGTAGAAGAATGGGTGTAGCATTGGTTACAGGCAATAATACCGATGAAGCGAGAGCAAAAGCCGAAAATTGCGCTCACAATGTAAAAATAGAGTAAAATAAGTATCATAATCATAGTATTAATTGCATAAAAATAGAATAATATTTTTTTAAATTATTTTTTAGTATTTCCATTTTTTTAAATGTTAAGTAAAATAAATTAAAAATAGATTAAATAGATTAAATAGATTAAAAATATGTTAATTATTTTAATTATCCTCGATTCTAAAAATTCTTCTAACTCTACTACCTCGACCATGCTCGTCCTTTGGTTGGTTAAAAAAATTACTTAGCTTATCTTCATTCACATTTGGATAAATATTTAGATTAAAGTAATTATCCATTGTTATTAAATAATTGGAGTACGCCGTATCAACTATGTTATGTTCAATAGTCGTATTTGTAGGAATATCATCAAATATATCCTTTAAACCGCTATCCCATGCCGTATCCCATCCTGAAAAATTCATTAACATACATAGTGACATTAGCGTTACGAAAATATTAATGTACATGGTAACCCCTATTGATATTTTAAGTTTTTTAAATTTTTAAGTTTCTAAATTTTAAGTTTTTTTAACATTAAATTAATTAATTATCATTATTATATATAATATCTTCGATATGTAATTAAATTTAGTTAGTTATTGTTATATATATTGCCGTTACAATTATATAAATTTAACATCATATCATAGGTGGTTGACAAATTATTTAAATAATAATATACTACATACTACATAATTCTAAAACCATTATTTTATAATTTTCAATAATATAATTTATGGAACTAACAAAACGAATAATTACGAAAATAATCGGTAATTATCATTATGGTGAAAATATGTATTCAATTCAAGATTGGAGGAGAACCCATTACTCTAAGGAAGTTGTTGCCGAAATGAACGAGCAAGAAGTTAAATTAATGGGCTGGGTACACTCAATTAGAGCTTTAGGAAAATTAGCCTTTATTATTTTAAGAGACAGAGCAGGTACAATACAAATTGTAGTACCTAAACAGAAAGTTTCAGAAGAAACTTTTGAAATTGCTAAAAAATTAGGAAAAGAAGACGTTGTTGCAGTTAAAGGTAAGGTTGTAGCAAGTGAAAAAGCACCAAACGGATTTGAAATTATACCTATAGAAATAAGAGTATTAACAAAATCAAATGCTCCATTACCATTAGACCCTGCTGAAAAAGTACCTGCAGATATAGATACAAGATTAGACCACAGATTTTTAGATATCAGAAGACCTAAGATACAAGCTTTATTCAAAATTAGAGCAGAAATGTTAAAATCCGTAAGAAAAACATTTGATGAAACTGGATTTATTGAAGTAAACACCCCTAAACTTGTAGCAAGTGCTACAGAAGGTGGAACAGAATTATTCCCTATTTCATACTTTGAAAAAGAAGCTTTCTTAGGACAAAGCCCTCAGTTATACAAGCAGATGATGATGGCAGGTGGATTTGATAGAGTATTTGAAATCGCTCAAATCTTCAGAGCCGAAGAACACAACACAAGAAGACACTTAAACGAAGCAGTGTCTATCGATATGGAAATGTCATTCTCAGACGAATACGATGCAATGGATGTACTTGAAAAAGTAGTTTACAACTGTTACAAAGATATTGCAGAAAACAAAGCTGATGAAATTGAAACACTCGGAATTAACTTTGAAGTTCCAGATAAAAAATTCACAAAATTAACTTACTCAGATGCTGTAGATATTGCAAATGGCAAAGGTATCGAATTAGAATGGGGAGAAGATTTATCAAGAGCTGCTGAAAAAGCTGTTGGTGATGAAATGGGAGGCTTATACTTTATTACAGAATGGCCAACCGTTACAAGACCATTCTATACAATGCCATACGAAAACGACAATACAATCTGTAAAGCTTTCGATTTAATGCATAAAGAATTAGAAATTACTTCAGGGGCTCAAAGGGTTCACAAATACGATTTATTAGTGGAAAATATTACCAAAATGGGTATGAATCCAGAAGGATTTGGAACTTACTTAGAAGCATTTGAATATGGTATGCCACCACATGCAGGCTTTGGATTAGGTGCAGACAGATTTGCAATGATATTAACACAAGAAGAAAACATCAGAGAATGTGTTTTATTCCCAAGAGATAGACAAAGATTAACCCCTTAATCTTGTAAATCTCATAATTTTTTTTAATTCTTAAATTTTTAATACCTTTTTTAAAAGTAATTTTCCAAAATCATATGATTTAATAAAAAAATAAGAAATAATATTTAAAAAAAGTAATAAATAATAAATAAATAATGTACTAAAAAAAGTAAAAATATTTTTGTAAATTAATAAATTATCCAAAATAACTTAAATCGTCATTTTCATTGGATAATTCTGATTCTTCTTGTGTAAGTTGTACTTTTTCAAGTAATTTTTCAACTTCTAAAGCTCTTTGTTCTAATTTTTTATAATCTACATCAAAACCAATGGCTTTTGATAAAACATTTAAAACATTTGTTGATGCTTTTGGGTCTACGACATAACCTATAGTTTCAGCCATTAAACAGGTTGCTTCCATGTCGTTCAATTTAGAAAACATAAGCATTAAACCAGCAGCTCCCAATATACTACCATTATCGTCCCTAAATTCTACGCCATATTCTTTATGTTGTTCTGCAATTTCTGCAGAAGTTGAAGCAACATAAACTTTTAAGTCTTCGTTTGGAATTTGACCAATTCCTAGACCGCCTAAAGTGTATGTTTTAGTAGCCCCGTATTCAATACCTAATTCTATGAGCCTCTTAGAAACCTCGTATTGACCGGCAGGTGATAAGGATTGAGTATTACCCACAATTATAACCATAGGGATAGGTTCCTCGATTAAGTAGATATCGTTACTCATAAATTCAACAGAACCGTCAGGTTTAACATTTACTTGAGGTGGGAAATCACTACAGTAAATTTCCATTACCTTTTCTCCGTTGAACTCGTCGATTAAGTGTTCTGCGGCAATTCTACCAACGTGTCCAATTCCGGGCAAACCTTCAATTAATACTGCATCTTTCAAAGGTTCGTGTTCCTTAATTTTTTTCTCAAACAAATTT
Organism: Methanococcus voltae; assembly: GCF_017875395.1. Taxonomy (NCBI): domain Archaea; kingdom Methanobacteriati; phylum Methanobacteriota; class Methanococci; order Methanococcales; family Methanococcaceae; genus Methanococcus; species Methanococcus voltae. The sequence continues at coordinate 178,589 of NZ_JAGGMO010000003.1, forward strand.
ATCATAGTATCTCCCGATTTTTTAACAATTAATAACTGTTTAAATCATAATTAAAGTAATATAAATTAATAAAAACAATAATAACCATAAAATAAAAATTAAATATTATGTATTATTGAAACAATATATGATTAAATTCTAAACTTTAAATAATTTTTTATATTTTCCAGACAATTTTTGTAAATTTAAGATGTCATCTTCCGAAAGATCTAAATCTTTTGAAATTTTTTTAGATATTTGATTGTATCCAAAAAATAAAGACATTGCAGTGGTAAAATTTTTAGCAATTGTCTTATTGTGTATTTTAGCTTTATCAAAGTCTATTAGCTTAATTTCATCAGAAACGATTACGTGTTTACCACCTTGTATTTCAGTGTGGTCAATACCCATTAAATCTAATTTTAAACATTGTTTAAGGGTCTCTTCAATAACAAACATTAAATTATCGCTATTCAAGTCATTTATGCAATCTTTAATCATTTTTCCTTCGATATATTCCATTATCATATAATCATTTGTAAACTCATAAACTTTTGGACCAATTCCTTGCTTATTGATAATACTCAATACATGCCCTTCATGAAATATCGTATTTTTAGGAGCTCCCAATCGTGATATTTTAATTGCAATTGGTAAATATTGCTTAAAATTACTATATTTAAAATTTTTATCTACATAGCCGTTTGAAACACAATTTTGACAATAGCCTTTAAATACGATACCCCTATGACCTTTTCCGATAAATTCTGTTAGTATTATACCTTTTTTATATAATATATCTACAATTTGCCAATCTATTAATTTTTCATTTGTAAAATTTATATTTTTTATCCTATTTTTTAATCTATTTGTTAATCTTAAATTTAAAGTATCTTCAATTTTATTATCCTCAAGTTTAGGAAGTTCAACTTTTTGGCCACCATTTTGTTCCAAATGTGGTGTTATAACGTTTAAATCTTCAGATTTTGATTTTTTAGTAGTAAAATTATAATCTTTTTCCAATTTAAACTCCCTCGATTATATTATTAATTTAATAGTTTATTTTTTGAGTATTGTTTGCATTCAATAAGGCAATACTGCGCCTTATATATAAAACGTTTAAACATAGTATATTTTACAATCAATATATATAATTAATGAATTATATTGAATTATTAAATAATAAAAACAAAAATAACAAATAATATGGGTGTAAATATGGCAAATTCAATATATGTTGGCGATAAAGGAGTTATGAATTATGTTACGGCGGTTATGACGTTATTTGATAAACCAGATATTAATGAAGTAGTATTAAAAGCTAGGGGCAAATCTATTGTAAAAGCTGTTGATGTGGAAGAAGTATTAAAAAATAGGGTTATGAAATCAGTTAATGTAAAAAATATAGCTTTAGGCACTGAAATTTTAAAAAGTAATACGGGAAAAGAAATAAATGTGTCCACAATTGAAATAACACTCTCAAAAGAATAAGGGTCTAGATAAAAATAAAAAAATAATATAAAATAAGATAAAATAAAAAAAATAATATGAAAATTTATTTAAGTTTTATTTAAGTTTATAAGTAATTTAATAATTCTTCAGATTTAACCTGAATTTGTTCGCCTGATTCCATATCTTTTATAGAAACCATATTATTTTCTAAATCTTTTTTGCCGATTATAATTACCTTCTTAGCGTTTAAATTATTTGCAAAATTTAAAGATTTATTAAGTTTTCTATTCATTAAATCCAATTCTACAATCTTTGAATTTTCCCTTAATTGTTTTGCAAGTTTAAAGCTTTCTTTGGTTAATTCTACATCATTTCCTGCGGTTGTAATGTAAATTATTTCTTCGTTTACTTCTGGTTCTTCGATATTTAACATAATTCTGTCAAATCCATATGCAAAACCAACTGCAGGCGTAGGTTCCCCTTCGAACAATTCTATTAAGTTATCGTACCTACCGCCACCACAAACTTGTCTTGCACCTTCTTTGGTACCATATATCTCAAATACCATTCCAGTGTAGTAATCCAAACCTCTTGCAATTCCAAAGTTTATGATATAATCATGATCTACGTATTCCAATATTTCTTTTAAGTTTTGAAGTGCTAATATTGATTTAGGGAATTTTTGGAGTTTTTCCATTAAAATATCGATAATTTCATTGTTTCCTTTTAAATCCAATATATCAAATACAATATTAGATATAGAAATACCTTTTTCAGACTCTATTGCGTTTAAAACTTCCTTTAAACCTTCGATATCTTCTTTATCAATTAATCGTCTAATTTGAGTACTTTCGTCATCTGAAAGATTAAACTCTTCGAAAACACCTTTTAAAACACCCAAGTGCCCGATATTTATCTCATATTTCATATCGATGTGTTTTAATCCATCGATAGCCAAATTCAAAACTTCAGCGTCTGCAGTACATTTATTACTGCCGATTAACTCACTGCCCATCTGCCAAAATTCTCTGTACCTACCTGCTTGGGGGTTTTCATATCTAAAGCAGTTTGTAAAATAGTAGAATTTTAAAGGTTTTGGAACGTTTTTAAATTCATTTATAAAGTATCTAGCAACGGAAGAGGTTAATTCAGGTCTTAAACCCATTTCTCTGTCGCCATGATCCTTAAATACAAACAATTGACTTCTTATTTCATCACCTGTTTTTTTGCATAAGAGGTCAAAACTTTCAAAAGTAGGCGTACAAATTTCTTTAAAGTTATAATTATCAAAAACTTCTCTTAATTTTTTTCCAATAAATTTCCTTTTTAACATCTCTGAAGGTAAAAAATCCCTTGTTCCTTTAGGTTTTTGAAACATGCGTATCTCTCCAATATAATTATAAATTATAATAAATTAATATTAGGTAATATCCACTAATATAACCATATGATCAATAGAATTAATCTAAATAGCATATCGTATTACATAATATTAAAATAATTATCCATTATAAACTCATAAAATCCTTTTAATATATGTTTATGGATTATTAATAGATAACGGTTAATCTTAAAATAAGTATATAACACTCGTTTAAATAAATTAAAAAAAAAGATGAAAAACTAAATAATTATTCAGTTTCTTCGTTTAAAATTTTGTTAATGTCATCTTCCATCATGTGTCCTTTTACGATAGCTTTTACAGTTTTTACACCGTCAAGTTCTAAAACAGCGTTTTTAGCACCTGCTGCCATGTGGATAACACTCATACATCCTGGATTTGTAGGGGTCAGTGTAAATTCAACGTTTCCTTCGTCATCTACAATAACATCATTTATTAATCCCATATCAACTATACTTACACCCATGTGTGGGTCTGGAACTACTCTTATAGCATTCAATACGTCTTCTTTTGAAACCATGCTTTCACCTTTATAATCTTAGAGACAATTAGGTTCTTAAAATATAGATACAATATACTAACTTGCCATTTTTAAGTGACTTAGCATAATAATAAGCTATTATAATTTAAACTTATATATACTTTATTATTTCGATTAACGGCAAAATAACCTAATTATCCATTAAACAACTTAAAAATGTGTAAATATCTTTTAAAATGATTTTAAAATATAAAAACAGTTTTTTAGCATATTTAAAGTATTTTAAAGTAATATGAAGTAATTTTATAACCATTAAAAAATCAATTATTGAAACTTCTAAAAAATATAGTTAAAATTTAATTATTAATAAAAAGGTAATAGTAAATTATAATTAAAAATATAGGTATTTAAAATTTTAAGACTTTAATCTTACTTTATGTTTAATCCATGATCCTTTAAGTGTGTTTTAACAATACTGCAAAGATAATCATCTTTTGAAACAATTCCGTGTGGATAAATAAATACTTTATTCTCAATGTTAATTCTTGGATAGTCTATTTCTAAAGTAACATCGTCCAATAGACATTTTTTCAAATATTGAGTTGTTTTTGTTAAATTCATCAACGTAGGTTTTTTATACGGAGGATTATTCTTAGGAAGTCTCCAAACAGTTCCGTAGTACGAAATATAATCTGGATTTACCAAAATTACAGTTTCTCCGTAAATTTCCATCAAGAGTGTCCAAGAAAACACCCCTCTACTAAAACCCAATAATCTTCCTAAATACGAAGTTTTAGGATTTTTATAGGTTACTTTCAATGTACGTCCGATTATACGTGACAAAGCTTCCTTTGGATTTATATTTTTAGGATTTGTAGGTAGGGAAGTCTTTGGAATTATATTTGTAGGCATATTTTTCAAGGGTTTTATCATATGTAACGCATTTAATGGGTAAAAATAGTAATGATTTTTTTTATTCAACATTACAGCTCCTTCCATTAAACCGTTAAAGTCACATTTTACTATTTTTCCACGGTATGTATTAAAAGATTTATTGAGTGTAAATTCCGCAATTACATCTTTATTAAGTGAATCTTTTGGTTTCAAACTAAAAACCTCCAAGAATATAATATTATTACTTGTCAATTATAGGATTTATAAAATTACGACAATGGCAATAATAGCGTAAATACCTTTATCTTTAAATTAATTTATATTAATCTCTAAATTTTAACAATAACTTACATTAAAGTGAATTTTTCCTATTTTATGGCTTAAATACTGCTATTATATAAAACAGACATGACACTATCATAATAGATATTACTAAATATACTTTACATAAATATTAATGTATTTTTAATATTTAATATTAATTATTATATGTACTAAAATAATCCAATAAATTTAAAATAACTTCAATTTTAAAAAATAAACTAAAATCAATACCATAAAAATTATTAAATAAAAAATAAAAAAAATTAAAATTAAACTTAAGATTAAGTTTAACTAATTAGAATAATTCTTGGAGTTGGATTTGGTGTTTTCCTAATTTACCACCGTAGTTACCAGCTGTAATTTGTTTAACGCCAGGGATTTTTGTTGCTGCTTCAATACCTGCTTTCATTGCTGCTTTAACTGCTTCTTCATCTACACCATCAATAACGATTTCGTAAACACCGTTAACATCTTCTGGAATTGATGATTCAACACTGTCTTTTAATGTAGGGCACATTTTTTCGTTTGTTGTTGCTGCCATGAAGCTGTATTTAGGGTTTGTATAACCTACCTTACTTCCTGATGCTACAATACCACCAGGGAATGGGGTAATTGTTTTTTCCACATTGTAAATTGCGTCAACAGCAACTTCTGCTGCGGTTAATGCTGCCATGTTTGAGTCAGCCATGATGAAGAAGTTTCCACCAGCTACTCCTTTTTTAATTCCCAATTTACTTTCGATTTTGAAGTCTCCACCCATGATTGGTACTGAATAGATAACTTTTCCATCTTCTGTTTTTTCTTTTGTTTCGTATCCGTCACCGAAGAATTTTAATTTGAAACCTACTTTCAATTGTTCTTCTGCATCTTCCCCCATTGCATCGTAAACTGCGGTTGTTGGTGCTGTTAAAACACATTGTCCTAATCTTTCTAATAATTGGTGTTCCAATCCTGATTTTTTAGGGTGGCAGATTTCTACGATGTAACCAGGTCTTCCGTCTGGTGTTTCTGCAGGTGCTACGTATTTTTCAATACCTGCTTCTGCAGGGCACATGATAACTGAACAAGCGAAACCTGTTGCTTCTGTTGCTGCAACTTTTGCTAATCTTTCAGTTGCTGCTGTTATTAATACTCTTGAGGTCCAAATTGGAAATCCTTCTGCGAAGGTGTTGTCTATTGCTACTCCGTTTAATTCCATACTAACTCCTCCATATGGTTATAATATCTCAAATTATGGTCTAACTATTATTAATAAGTTTTTATTTGATTTTCCTATTATTGAATATTATAAGAATTTTAAACGGTTTAATTTGTAAAATTAGGGTATTTTAAGGTTAAATTATTAATTATATTCGATATTTTTGCATATTACTATTTTTTTGAATTTTTATTTGGATTAGCTTTTTTATTATTTTCGTTATTTTCATTAGTTTTAGTATCTTTATCATTTTCATTTATAACATACAAATTCCACTTCTTTAATACCCCTTTTGGCATTTTTCCAGATTTTACCTTTTTTAAAAGTTCTTCCCTTCCCCCTTTAGGTTCTAGAGCAATATTTTCATTTAGTTCTATCTCAAAGTCTTTTAAAGCTTTTTTCAAATCATCATCTATTGGACAAACTTCAAGCTCTTCTTTAACTTTTTGTGCAAGCTCCAATTGCACTGTGGCTTTATCTTTTTCAAGTTTTATAGGCACTATTAATCTATATTTTTCACTATTAACTAATATAATTGGATTATTTTTATCCAAATTAAATTTATCGGATATACAACTAGTAATTTCCTTAGAATTTACTATTTCAAAATCCTTTAACCTAAAATAATCTCCTGCAATAATATCCCCTTTTGGAAGATTTTTTACAACCATGTCTAAGTTAACTTTAAAATTGGCTCGCAATATTTCTCCAGATATCTTAGGAATACGTTTTTTATCCAATAAGGTGATAACATCCCCCGTATCTATATTGTATATTGGGTAACCATCCATTTTAGATATTAAAAGGTTGCCGTAGTCGTATTTAGAACGTGTCAACAATTCTCTACTATTTTTTCGTTCCAAAATGGGAATTGTTAATGGCATTACGTATTGGCGATAATTATCTGCTTTATTTATTGTGGCTGAAAAAGGCCCTATTTCACTCCCAATGTAAACATTTGTTAATCTTTCCTGTCCTTTTTCCCAACCCATAAAACTTCTTAAGTCATCCCATTGTCTTTTTATCATATACGTAGTTCCTGAAATCAGTACTGCATCTTTTAATTGCTCTTTTAATCTATTTTGCAATTCTTTAACTGTTTTTTCAGGATTTTGCTCAAATTTATTTTTATATTTTATATAATCGTTATAAAATTCAGTGTTATTATCATTATGTTTAATTTTTTTATCATCCAAAGTTTCTGAATCTTTGAGACTTTCTGAATTTTCTGAATTTTCTGAATTATTTGTATCAACTAGTTTTGTTAATTTCACCATATCCTTTAATTCTTTTTCAAATCCTTCTTTTAATTTTTTAGGATTATTCCAGTTAAGTATAACGTTATAAGGTACTGCAATGATTGCGATTTTCCCTAAACTTAATATTTTTAAAATTGTAGATAAAGAATATGCTTTTGAATAATAATCAATTAAATAGTTGGACTTTGGATATAATGCCACTGCAATTCTTTGAGTTAATTCAAAACCATAAAGGCGAGTTAAATAAGTATCATCTAGTTTAGAAACACCGTCAATTTGAAGTCCCGAAGGAATTAAAAATACCATGGCACCTTTATTCCTATTATTTCTTGTATCTCTTAAATCATTTTTAGGGTCATTTGAGGATCCACCATATGGTCTTGTATACCATTCTAAAAAACTGGAATCATATATTGCCCTAATTCCTGAAACCCATAAATTTTCCATTGAATTATCTGTGATTTCAAACCACTTTAGTTTTGATAAATCACCACCTGAGGTGCCCGAGGTATGTATTAATATAGGATTTTTATCAGTTAATTTTAAATTTTGAAAATCCTCATCAGTTGGATTTTCTTTTAAGAGCAAATTACCATCTAGTGAAAAATCTCTTGACTGTGTCGTTTTTTCCATATTTGATATTATTTGATGCTCTTCAATCCCTGTATTTTTAAAAATAGCATCTTCATACTCCTCTTTATCATAATAAAGCCAATTTATCCAATCCAAACCTTTCATACCTTTTATTTTCTTATTAAATATATTTTGAAGTAAATAATCAGTGTCGTATTCTATTTTCAAAATAACCCCCTCCGTTATTTTAATAGTAAATACTTAATAATTATAATAAAAATTTGATAACATATATTAAAATTTATAAAAAAAGCCATTTATTAAACTTATTATTTAAATAAAAAAATAAAATTAAAAATACGAATATAAAAAATGCCATATAAAAAATTTAAAAAATAGAGTTTAAAGAATTAAGATAAATATATATCTTATCTTTTTGCGTATTCAATTAATGGTTTTCCGTTTCTTCTTTCAGATCTAAAAGCATCAACAATTCTTTTTGCAGTACCTTCATCTGCAGAAATGAATGAGAAATTTCTGTAAACGTTTACTTCAGTGATATTTTCTTTTGAAACGTCAGATTTTTCAGTAACTTTTCTAAGTAATCTTCTTGTGTCCATGTTATCGATTGAACCTAAAGCTACAAATAATCTTGAACCGCCATCGTTACTTCTTCTTCTATTATCTCTTCTATCTCTGTCGTTTCTGTCGCTTCTATCATTTCTGTCGCTTCTTCTACCGTCTCTTCTATCTCTGTCGCCCCTATCATTTCTGTCGCTTCTTCTACCGTCTCTTCTATCCCTATCGTTTCTATCATTTCCTCTTCTAGCACCGTACTCGCCGATTCTTCCGTAGGATTTTCTATTGAGTTCTTCCTTAAATAATTGTGAGATTAATTTATCAATGATTATTTTGGAATCTGCTAAATCTACTAACTCATCCACAATTTCTAAGTTCTCAAATTCATAATTTTCTAAATCATCAGCATTTTCAGCATTTTCAGCATTTTCTGCCTGAATTATCTGCTTTAATTTTTCAATTATGTTATTTTTAGTTAATTCAACGATTTCTGTTACATCAGGTATTTTTTCCTTTTTAGCGTCAGATTTTGAGATTTTCATAATGTATTTAAATCTTCTAAATTCTCTTGGTTCTACGAAAGTTATTGCAGTACCTTTATTTCCTGCTCTTCCGGTTCTACCAATTCTGTGTACGTAAGCTTCAGGATTTTGAGGGATATCGTAGTTGATAACGTGTGTAAGTTCGTTAATGTCGATACCTCTTGCTGCAACGTCTGTAGCAATCATTATGTCAATTTTATGGCTTTTGAATCTTGAAAGAGCCAATTCTCTTTGCTTTTGGTTCATGTCCCCATGTAAAGCTTCTGAAGAGTAATTTTCATCATTTAATCTTCTCATTAATTGGTCAACGTCTGCTTTTGTTTTACAGAATACTAAACCATAGAAGCCAGGTTCTTTGTCGATTATTCTTCTTAATAATTCAAATTTATCATGTTCTTTAACTTCATAATAGATTTGTTCAGTTAATTCGGTTGTTAAAGCCTTACTTTTAACTTTAATTGTTTCATATTCTCCCATGTGAAGTTCTACGAGTTCCATGATACTTTTAGGAAGTGTTGCTGAGAAAAGTAATTTTCTACAGTCTGGTTTACATTTACTCATAATTTCTTCAACATCGTCGATAAAACCTAAATTGAGCATTTCGTCAGCTTCGTCGAGTACTAAAAAGTCAATATCGTTCAACTTAAGTGTTCTTCTACCTAAGTGGTCGATTACTCTTCCCGGGGTACCAATTACTATGTCAACGCCATTTCTCAACTTGTTTATTTGTTTTTCAATGCTTGAACCACCGTAAACAGTGCACAATCTTAATCTATTACCGTTGTTTACAGAATCTATCTCATCGTGAACTTGCAAAGCCAATTCTCTTGTAGGTGTTAAAATAATAGCTTTTACAGCTTTTTTATTTTTTCTACCTTCTTCTTGTATTTTTTCTTGTATTTTTTGGAGTATTGGTAGACCAAATGCGAGTGTTTTTCCAGTTCCTGTTTGTGCTTGTCCAACTACATCCAATTCTGTGTCTAATACTATAGGTATTGCTTTTTCTTGTATTTGAGTAGGTTCCTTGAATCCTTTTTCGTCAAGCCTTTCTAATATGCTTTCAGATATGTTTAAATCTCTAAATTCCATGTTTATCCCTTGTTTATTAATAGATTTCCTATCTATTAATCTAGTTAATTTTAATTATTTGTTTTTAAGTTTAGATTGTAAGCCCATTTGAGTTTCTGGTTTATACTAGTCCTTATAACCATTATGGCTATTGTATCTAATTCGGCTAAAGTAACCTAAAACTCCTTGATTTTATTGACATAATAAACATAGATAAGAAACTTGACGTTAGGGTGTCAATATTGCATACCATAATACTAGAATGATGTAATCATATGATGATATAATTAACATACTAATGCCGTTTGCATAATAATTAATAAACGTTTTATATCTCAATAAAATCGTGTTTTATGAAAAATTAATTCATTTTTAATTTAATCCATAAAATTAAGCTTAAACATTAATTTTTTAAAGTTTTTTAAAATTTTAAAAGTTTTAATGCGATATGTTAAATTTAAATCCTAATGTAAAAATTTAAATCTAAGTACATAGACTATGTTTTCTTAATATAAGTAATTTATCAATATTGGATTTTTTAAAAATAATAATAAATCAACATAATAACATTATATTAAAAATACTAAGTTTTTTATATGGTGTTACACTATAAAAAAGTAGCAGTTGATTTTAACCAATCTTGGTTTTGGTGATACTGTCTAAGGCACTTCTACCTAAAAGGCGGTCTTCCAGAATAGCCGTAGGGCGTTGATGAAGGAAAGATTTTCCAAAGGTAGATATATTAAACGCCTAATTATAAAAAAGAATATTATTTTAAGTTATTTTATATTAAATTGGTTAGTTTATCTTATACTTGTATATTAAATACTAATCTCGGTAGTATGATGTACATAATGTGTTATTTTTAAATATATTAATCATAATGAAATTATAACTCAGTTATTCGCCCATATCTTTAACTTTATAATCTATTATTGTTGGTGTTGCGTTAGTTATGTTATCGTGCATAGGACATCCTTCTTTAACCATTTTTATGAGTTCATCAATCTTCTCAACAGATTCATCTGTATCAAATTCGATTGAAACATTTATGTACTCAAAACCTGCTCTTTTAGTAGTCTCTCTTAACTTTAATTTATCCGTGTTAAATTTACCATGGACTTCTAAAAACATTTCACGAACTTCTAAACCTTTTAAATCAATATAATACCTACTTAAAGCATTTAAACATCCTGCATATGCCATTAATAGATACTCCATAGGATTTGGAGCCTCACCTTTACCCCCTAAAGATACAGGTTCGTCAGAAATAATTTCATAATGAGGTGTTTCCGCATTTAATTTTGTATCGATACTTTTACCGGATAATCTAATAGTCGCTTCTCCCATGATACCACCGTAGTATTTTTGTCTTTTTAGTAATTAAACCGAATTTTATAAGTCATATATTCATTGAAAACTTATAAATCCCATATTGCCCTTAAATTAGTATTTTTATCATATTGATATAGCACATAATATATTTAGGATTCTACATAAATGTATATTAATATTATTGTAAACTAGAGTTAAAAAATAAAAAGGAATTAAAGCAAGTTATTTAAAACTGCTTTTTCTAAAATATTTAATATATAACGGTATTTCATTATTTAATTACTATATGGTAGTATTTATGTATCAAAATATATATGGTGTTAATATTTAAATGTATAAATCTCTTAGCGATTTATTACATTAATTATATTACAGTATTTAATTAATATATCCCCAATAATAATTACTATTTCTATATTATATATTTTACGATTTAAATATTCTAAAAAATAGTTAAATAAGATCAAATAAATTTTATAAAAAAATACGATTATTTAAAAACTCAGATTAAAAATTAAAAAAATAGAAGATAAATTGAATAATTTAATTATTCAATCTTAAATCTTCCTGCAGATTGCTCAACTCTTTCAGCAACTTGTACAACTTGTTTTGAAATAGATTCGATTTCTGAAATAACTCTATCTAGCTCTTCTGTAGAAGCGGTTACTTCTTCAGCAGTAGCTGTGAATTCTTCTGAAATAGATGCGATATCTTGAGCATTTCTAAGTGCTTCGTCTGTACTAGTGCTTGCTTTTTTAGAATCTTCTTTTATTGTATTAATAGCAATTGTTGCTTTGTTAACGCTTTCTTTAATTTTCATGAATGCGTCATTAACTTCATCTATTGCTATAACCCCTTTATCTACTTCTTCGCGTCCGGTAGTTCCTAATTTAATTGTTGTAGTTACTTTACTGTTCATTCCAACAATTGTTTTGTTAATATCTTCTACAGACTTTTGAATCTCTTCAGCTAAGGATTTAATTTCGCTTGCTACAACTGCGAAGCCTTTTCCTGCTTCTCCTGCTCTTGCAGCTTCAATACTTGCGTTTAAAGCTAATAAGCCGGTTTGTTCTGCAATATCCTTAATTAACGTAGTTACTTCGTTAATTTTCTTACTTTCTTCGCCAAGCTCTTCGATTGATTTACCTAGGTTATCGAT